>JBFLXS010000651.1 GCA_040755795.1 bacterium
TGGAGTAAAAGTAAGAGTTCTATTATTATTACTCCAACTAAACTCTCCTTGAATATCAGGGTAGATACTAAAAGCGTTCTCAACAGAAGTTATGTCCATTGGCTTACTGAAGTTTATTACAATATTTTCATCTGTTCCTACACCTGTAGCTTCATTATCTGGAGTACTCGTAGTTACACGAGCATCCGGAATATGATAAAAATGAGCTATTGTCCAAATAATTTGGAAAACCATAATTCCAACGAATGTGTTCACGATGGTTAGTATGTGCATCAACGATACAACTATTACCACTTCCTCCAACTACTATCACTGCATGTTCATACGAATCATTTGGATTATGCCCACCAAAGATAATTACATCACCAGAAGTTAAATTATCAGGTGGTGAACCACTATTACTTATAGAGCTGTATTCAGCATATTGGCTATTGACAAGATGTTGATCTAAATGTTCACACCTGATAATAGTAGCATATACCCACTGATTATTAATATGTCTTTCTCCATAGACTCCAGGCCCATCACTCAAATCAAGCCCTCCTTCAATTAAACACTGAGAAACAAAATTGGCACAATCTCCACCTACAGAATTATAATTTTTGTAATATGAATCTGGATCATGATTGGGATTATCCTCCACATTATAATCACTATCATTATTCGGTTGCCCACAATAATTACCTCCATAAGTAGCTACATCACTTCGACTAAAAGATAACACCTCAGTAACACTCATTAGATAACAAACAAAGAAAGTTATAAGTATAAAATGTATCCTTTTCATTTTTGACTCCCTTCAATTCCTAATCTCTTCAATATCCTATTGGCTATATATTGGATATTTTTGTCTTCATCTTTACTTAACTCTTTTATTACTGATATAGCCTTATCATTACCAATTTTTTCTAATCCCCTTAATGCTTCATAACGAATTCCTTTTTTTGCTTTCTCTATATTTTTTTTCAAATTTTCCTCTGTAAAATCTCCATATCCCCATAAGTCGATACTCCACTTATCCATATTCTCTCCTTTCGCAAGACTAATTAACACAGGTAATGACTTTGTCTTCTCTCCCATTTCAGCTAATACTCTAGCTACTTTCGCACGTACTAATACATCTCTATCTTCTAATGCTTCTATTAGTGCTGGGATAGCTGATTTATCTCCAATCATTTCCAAAGCAGAAGCGGCATAAGATCGATCACCACCTACTTCGTAATTCCTTAATACTTCTATTAATATTGGTATGCCTTGTGGGTCCCTCGTTTGTCCTAAATCATAAATTGCCTGTCCTAACCATAATGCTTTGGTTTTCATCCCTTCCTTTATCTCTTTAATAATTTTAGGAGCGGCGAGAATATCTACTTTGTCTTCTATTAACCATAAGCTGAACTCTACCTTTTTTTCTACTTCTTCTGTTGATAATCCTTCTCTTTTATATTCTTCTCTCAATTTTTCTCTTATTTCTGCTCGTCTTTTTTCTAATGCCTTTTGTCTATCTACTATTTTACTTTCATTTTTTTCTTGTTTCTTTTGAGTTATTTCT
>JBFLXS010000652.1 GCA_040755795.1 bacterium
TCCCACCAACAACTAACGCCTTAAGTTTTAAATCCTACTCATTCCTCGCTATTGTCATATTGATTAAAGAATATTGATTAAAGAAAAGAATAATCCTTCTAAAAATCGGGGTTCGGATTTAGGGGTTCGTGGATTCTTTTATCCCCTAACCCCCAATCCCGAATCCCTTTTTTCGTTTCTTAGTGACCTGGTAGCTGAATAATTACAATAATAATATCATACAAATAATAATTTGTCAACAATAAAAAAAGAAAAAATGTAATCGGTCAGCTATTGGTGGGAGAAAGGCATAAAGATTAAATTTCTCGTATAGTATAGGGTAGGGGTAGGGTAGGGGTCACATCTTGAATTGTGAATTAAAACTTGACAAAATCATTTATTTATGATATACTTTTACCATTATGGCAAGGGACTGGAGAATACAATATGAAGGAGCGGTGTATCATGTGATGTGCCGTGGGGTTGGAGGCAACGAGATATTTTCTCAACCTCAGGATTATCTCCGTTTTGAAGATTATATAGAATTGGCTGTGGAGAGGTTTAATCTGACAATATATGCCTATACACTTATGACCAATCACTATCATCTTTTTTTGTGCACTCATGAAGCTAATCTTTCTCGGGCAATACAATGGTTACAATCTTCGTATGGGATGTATTATAATTTAAAGCATAGGAAAAGAGGGCATTTGTTTCAGGGTAGGTTTAAGAGTATTGTGATTGAGGATGAATCATATTTTCTTGGTTTGAGTGGCTATATTCATCTAAATCCAGTAAGGGCAGGGATAGTAAAGAATCTGGAGGAGTATCAGTGGAGCAGTTACAGAGATTATGTCGGAACAAGGCGTGTTCATAAATGGGTAGAGCCAAATGCTGTATTGAAGATGTTTGGAGGTGAGAAAGATAACCGAGCGGAGGAGTATCGGCAGTGGTTACTTACAAGAGCAGGTAAGGAGAAGGAGATATTGAATAATGTAAGATATGGAATAATACTTGGAAGTGATAGGTTTGTGGAATGGATAAGGGAAAAGTTTGGGAAGGGGAAGGAGATGGAGGAAGAGATTCCTGTAATGAAACAGATAAGAGCAGAAGTAGAAATAGGGAAGGTGATAGAGGCAATAAAGAAGGTTTTTGGAGTAAGTGATAAGGAGATACAAGAGGGGGTAGGAAGGAAGCGAGAGAGGTAACCATGTGGTTATTGACAAGGAAAATTGGGCTGAAGAATTATGAAGTGGGGAAGGTATTTGGTGTAGGATATTCAGCGGTAAGCCATGCAGGAGGAAGAGTAGAGGAAGAAATGAAAATATCAGAAGAATTTGAGATAAAGCGCTGATTTCGATACTCCTTAATTAGAAGTCATTAATTTTATTTTGAGTAAATTTAAGCCTATATTTCAGGTTTTTTATATTAAGAAGTATTATCTTAACCTAAGTTCATGACTCAAAAAATTAAGTTGTGTAAAATCAATGAGTTACAACTTCAGGAAATCGAATTTTGGCACTACAGATTTAAACTTTTCATAAGATCACCTTTATTGTTTTGCCAGG
>JBFLXS010000653.1 GCA_040755795.1 bacterium
AATATTCCATAAAAATGTAGGGGTTTGATTTATCAAACCCGTTTCTTTTTCGGGCTCAATGAATTGAGCCCCTACTTTATCAACTTATTTACTATAGTTTGGCGAAAATTTGACTTATTAAAAAATTTTTGCGAGTATTACATAAGGGACTAATATAGCCCTCCTCGCCTGTCACAGGGCGAGGTAAAATCCTGCCTAATGCAGGCAAGGAGGTAACACTCGCATGATTAAAATTGTATCACCTACAGAGCCATTAGTCAAATTTCTCATGGTTATGAATCTAAAACTATCTAAACCTCAATCTGAACATCTACGCCGTACTATGGAAGGTCTGATAGCCTGTGAATCCTCTAAAACCCTTTCCATGATTAGCCGCCTATTCTGGGAAGCACCAGATCCCTGTAATCTTGCAGATTTCTTTCGTTTGAGTCCCTGGCAAGAAGAATTATTGAGAAAAAACACTCAACAACAACTTCTTTTCTGGGCTATCCAATACAATCTCCAACATGGGAAAGAACCTGAGGTGTTAGTGTCCATAGACGATTCCATTGCTTGCAAACCTAAAACAAGCAAGCATTTTGAGGCAGTGGACTGGCATTTTGATGCTACCAAAGGCAAAACCTATGCCCATGGCACCACTTTCATCACCTTCCATATTAAAGTAGGGGATATCTCTTTTCCTTTTAATTGGAAACTTTATCTTCGGGAAAAGACTGTCCGCAGAATTAACAAAAATAGAACTAAGAAACGCAAAATCAGATTTCATAGCAAGATGGCATTGGCTAAAATGATGCTAGAAGAACTTTCCCATATGCTACCGGAAGGTACCAGGGTCTATGTTTTGTTTGACAGCTGGTATGCTTCTAAGCATCTTCTTCGTTTTATACTTAAAAAGAACTGGCACGTCATTTGTGCGCTTAAATCCAACCGGGTCTTTAAAGGAAAGAGTCTTTCTAGACATGCCCGATATATAAGGAACAAGAGCCTAGAAACTATCTTTGTAGGCTCCGCGGACTCCACCACAAAATATTGGATTCGCGTCAAGAAAGGCCGCATCAAAGGCCTTAGAGAAGAAAACCTTGTTATCTTCTCCAAACGGCACCCCAGGGACAAACGCCCTGCGTACTTTTTGTCTACTGACACTGAGTTGTCAGGCAGACAAGTACTGGAATATTATACCAACCGTTGGGAAGTCGAAGTAGATCACCTTTACTTAAAAACCCGATTGGGATTAGCGGACTTTCGTGTTAGAAGTTATGAAGCAACATCCAAGTATTTCAGCGCGGTGTTTCTGACTCTCTGCTATCTCTATTGGAGAATCTTCAAGGAACAGGGTCACAAACTCAAGACCATAAGCGATGCTATTGCACTGCACAGAAAAGAGCAGTGGCAGGCAACTCTAGAAAAGTTTGGTGAGAAAGTGTTGAAGAAGCGAGCTGTAGAGCCGGTGATTCAACAGTTCCTTACTACTTGAGTATCTCACCACGCTGTCCGTATGTCATCTCCGTTTTCAACGGGGATG
>JBFLXS010000654.1 GCA_040755795.1 bacterium
GGAGAAAGAAGGAAATGGAGAAAAATATTAAAAGAATTCTCTCCTTTTCTCCCTATTCTCCATCTCTCCTTACTAAAAATGAAAGGCTAAAGCCTGAACTCCAGAGAAAGTTACAGGATTTCAAGGTGCTGGTTATTCCAAGCTATGGATTGAGTGGTGTAGATACCTCTGAAATATTGGAATGGAGGTTACGCAAATATGTTGAGGAAGGGGGTGTAGTAGTATGTTTTACGCAGAAGTATGGCTATGAATTTGAGTTTTTACCTGGAACTGTTACAGGCTACGGGGCAAATGAAGACCAATCATGCTGGACAAATGCAGGTTATATCGATGAGTATCATCCAATCATGGCCGGGCAAGATTCGGCTAATCTTGATGCTAATGCAGATGGGTATTTTACACAATGGGGCGAGGCAAAGGTGATATTGCGACGGGTAAAAAATCAGCAGCCAATGTTAATCATGTATCAATACGGCAAAGGTTATGTAGTAGCCTGTAGTTTGTATACAGATTGGGGTTATGGGCATTCACATTGGTCAACAGATGAAACGAATTTAATTCGTGATTTAATCACCTGGGCAAAGTTTAGGGAGCAGGGATTAGGGATGAGGGATGAGATGCCAGAGACTAAACCAAATGGGACGATAACTACTAAATTACAAATCACAAATTCCAAATCACAAACTGCAGAAAAGGTAGTGATTAAGGTAATAGACCCGGATAAAAAGCCCCTGCCACCTTATACCCTGGACATTACACCCGCCCTTTTACCGAATCAGACAAGGGAATTGAGTCTTCCCTCATCCCTCATCCCTCCTCTCTCATCCCTCAATAAGATGGGCATTTACAGGATAGATTATGAGTTACACGATAACTCAGGCAATACCATCCAACCACAAACCGCAGGTAGTCAATTTGCAATTTCGCAACATCACATTCCAGAAAATAGACTTAAAGGATACAAAATCTGGGCAGTAGCAGATGAGAATGCAGTTAAAGGAGCAAAGGTAGCCTATACTATCTTTATCAAAAATGATACAGATGAAGATGTGGTAAATGGCAATATTGGTGTTGGGGTACATGAGAAAGGGGGTAGATGGTGGGCTCATATCGGTACAATTACAGGTATAAATGTCCCGGCACATTCTCAAAAAAGTTTTCCGTATGAAAGAGAGGTGTATTTATCTACCAGCACTTATTTTGGGTTATATCCAGGTACGATTTTTGATACCTGGTTCTTTAACGGTGCAGTAGCAAGATGTGAACATGGGGTCTGGATAGTAGAAGCTGAAGTAAATTTAAATATTACTACGGATAACAAGATTTATGCAAAAGGAGAAACGGTATATACTACTTTAAAGATTACAAATAAAAAATCTATTGAATACAATACTAATCTTCAACTAAAAGTAATGAACCCAGACAATACTGTAATTTTTGCTACTAATACTACTTTATTACTTACTTCTAAAGGTTCTATCAGTATAAGTTTTGATGTTCCTTTA
>JBFLXS010000655.1 GCA_040755795.1 bacterium
TCTTAGGTGCTAACTCCTCATTGTGGGTCGACTTCAGGTATAGTTGAATTAGAGTATAGGTGAGTAAAACAAAAAATACATGCACCACATCCGCATTAAAATTAGGAGTGCTAAATGAACCAACTAACCAGCAATTTTTTATCTGATCAATCCTCTCCTCTATCTGCATACGACCTGTATATAACTCTCTTAAATCCCTTGGGTCATCAAATACCCTGGTAGAAGATAATGCCCATAGAGCTCCCTCACCATCAGATTTCCTGCTTCTTACTAAAACAATATACAAAGGTATCTCACAGCTTTCCCACGATTCTATCATTCCAATTCCTGCTACTTCCTCCACCTCTACAACCTTTCCATTCTCATCCTTTATCTCATTATAAATAACCCATTTTACATCCTCTAATCTTGAAATCCCCAAAGCATCTATCAGAGCATGCATATTGGATTTTAATGGAACTACACTATCTATACCATATTCCTTCTTGAAACGACTAATCATCTCCCCGTCTATAAATTCCCTGTCCATGATAACAATCTTTATAACCCCTTTGCCAATCTCCAAAACAAAATTATCTACCAGTTCTTCTCCTCTCTTTAAACCAGATTCATCACCCCTGCCTAAATGTCCACCAGCAAATATAAAATATTCACCCTGCCGACTATAATGAAGCAACATCGTCAATTTGTAACAACGAGTATATTTAAACCTCTTTTTCTCTTCCTGGGAAAGTTTTTCCACATCTACATACCTACCATCCTTATCTAAAGGTAATAATGCAGACTCTTTGTAATTTGGATTGTCAGGAAGAGAAATTATGCTCGGGTCTAATATAAATATCCCTTCCTTGTCACAATATCCTCTATGCCTCCTTACCCATTTCTGGACATCCTGGTTATACCACTTCTCAAGATTTGAGGCATTCGTATCTTTAAAGAATTTACGGGCAGCATCGGGATCTATTGGTGTCTTACGCTCCTCCTTATTCTTATAGTTAAAACCCCCTCCCTTTAATCCAATGTTGAACTTTACCCTTGTTAGTATTGAACCCGAACGAAGAATAAACTTGAGTCTATGAAATGCTGCTGTGCCAAAAAGCTTCATCTGAACCATACACCCAAGTAGAAACCATACAGGGATATTCTCCCTTTCCCGAGGTGAAGGATAACTGCTCCCACACCACTCAAAAAACTTCTCTTCTATCAGATAACCAAATAACCTATCCTGAAAACTCCACGAAGTTAGGTCTAAATAGTCTATCTGACCATCCTTTAACCTCCTCCTCACCTCTACCTTGTTCTCTTTAAATACAATAATCTCTTCCATATTACTTCTTCCCCTTTGGTAACTCTTCACACCTAAGTCTCGCTATCTCCCTCAACTCCTTCTCTATCTCCTTATTTACCTTTACCCATGAGGACATAGCCTTAATAAACTTTTGCCATTCTGATGCCCGTTTACGCCAATATTCTATCTTTCCTTTACGAACATACCG
>JBFLXS010000656.1 GCA_040755795.1 bacterium
ACCCATTTCTCCATCAGCCATCTTGTCCCCCTCCTTTTTCAGTATAGATTGAGTAAAAACCCTTCTCTATATAAATCGGCAAAGGGGAACATTATCTTAAGCTATTTTTCGGATAGGCTCTTAGCAGATTGAGCGGATATTTTTATTTTTTTCCGTTTAATCCGCTCAATCCGCTTACAATAAAAAAAGGAGGTAAACAAAAAATGTTAAACAAAAAGTTACAACAGGTAAGTGTAAATCTATTTTTCTCTCTACTTTCTACTCTCTACTTTCTACTCCCTAATGCCGAGGCAGGAGCAGACACCGCCGCAGACTTCTTAAAACTTGGCATTGGCGCAAGGGCATCTGCTCTGGGTGAGGCATTTTGTGCTGTAGCAGATAGTGTTGACGCTATCTATTACAATCCGGCAGGATTAGCCCGCCTGAAACAAAAAGAGGTCTGTGCAATGTATGGCGATAAACGAGAGGATACTGCCCGCACATCACTAGTTTATGCCCAGCCATTACAAGAATGGGAAGCTGGTGGCGTATTAGGAATAGGTATCATCTATCAAGACTTAGGTGAGATAGAACTGCGTGATAAATCTAATCAACCACAAGGTTCTATCAATCCTGCTGAGTTTGCCGTGATTTTCTCCTATGCGAAAAAGTATTATGAAAATCTATTATTAGGTGGGAATGTAAAATACATCCAACGCGAGCTTAAGAAAATAAAGGCTAAAGGCGCTGCCTTTGACCTTGGTCTCCTATATTTCCCACAAATCCCAAAATCCCTGAACCTGTCAGGAACAGGTTTAACTACAGGTCTGTGTCTGGAGAATATAGGTAGTAAGATAAAGGGTGATGAGTTACCGTTAAACTTACGGCTTGGTGTAGCGTATTCGGCCTTAAATAATCTCACCTGTAGTTTAGATGTGAACCAACACCTTTATAATTCCGACTTATGTTGGAATCTTGGGCTTGAATATAGATATAGTTTGCTGGCTGTCCGACTGGGCTATTTTGACAAAGGAAGACAGATAAAGGGATTGAGTTATGGGTTTGGAATAAAGTATCTGGGCTATCAGCTTGACTTTGCCAATCTTGCCAGTGGTGAGATGGAAGATGCAGAAGATATGAACCGCATATCCCTCTCAGTGAGTTGGTAGCCGCAGGTAATTTACCGCAGAGACGCAGAGGAACAGAGAAGACATAGAAATAAATTAGATTACATAAAAGATTATTGATGCAGACATGGAAATACATAGGACCTGCTTGCCGAATGTTCAGCAGGCAAGCCAGATTTGTTAATCAATTTTGTAAGGGTTCAGGTAGGATAAAAATAAGGAGAAAGGGAGAAGATGGAGAAGTGGAGAAAAGAAGAGTTAACTGATAGGATTATTAATGCCTGTATTAATGTCCATCAAAAGTTAGTGTCGTATTGAGTAAGTTTTGCACGGGGCATCATCAGGTTTCGTAACCTGCAAACGGATAATTGGTAACTGGTAATTGGTAAT
>JBFLXS010000657.1 GCA_040755795.1 bacterium
TAATTCATAGATAAGGCTACCCGTAATTGTTCCCCCATTTGGGATATAGAATTCACTACTTATTCTAATTATGTCTTCCGAATAATCAGTTTGTGGTGCTTTTGGTGGAGTCTTTACAGGGTGTGGATTCTTTACAGTGTTAGATTTGATAACTATCTTTGGTTCACTTAATAACCAGGAAGGCTCTTTAGGTGTGGGAAAAGCAAAGACTTTGATATTCTGCTCTTGCTCTTGTTTATTCAATAAGAATGTTAGTTCAAATTCTGAATCCTGTTTTCCTTGATTGGTAATAGTAAATGGTACTTCTACATAACCCAAAGGATAGACTATCTCTGGTTCAACCTTCACATCAACTTTTTCACCAAACTCTATCTGCCTTGTATATGTTCCCGTTATATCCCCTGATAAAACAAGGGTAATCGTAGCATAACCTGATTGATAATTATCTGGCGGGAATTGATAATTTAGTGCAATTTCTTTTATTCCCCCTGGTAGTATTGTGACTGTCCCTAATTCCTGCCACTCCTCATCTCCTATCTTCCATCTTCCATTTATTACCGTTTCTGCATCTCCGGTGTTATTTAATTTTATAGTAAAGGTATTTGTCCCTCTATTTGGAGTACCTATTTCGGTAATATCTATTTTTAAAGGCTCCTCTATAATGACTACATATTCTTCTAATCTTATCTCATCAACCCCTGCAACTATGGTAAATGACTTAGTCGCTGTAGTAGTAGCAATAAATTCATATACTGAATTAGTCCCTATATTAATTGTTTCACTTAATATCGTTTTATCATCTGCGTTTATGTATAGATTAAGATTGTATGCTGGCAAAACTAAATCTTTGTTATAAACCTTTCCGGTAATGGTTATTAATTCATCCGGTTTATACACGGGCTTATCAAGGTTAAATGTTAAGGTAACTGTAGCTTTACTAACATAAAAGCTGTCTGAATCAAAGCCGATAAATTGTCCTGAAGATAATAGTAATTTGGCATGTATATAGTATTTACCAGAGATTGTAGGTGTGCCTATATTTATAACCATTGATTTCTTCTCATTTGACGCTATATCGAGGTTATTACTTATACTTTCTTCTACCAATTTTGCCCTATATCCGCATACACCTTTATCTGTAATCATCCATACATCCCTATCTTTAGCCGATAAGGTTGTGATATTGTTACTTAACATATTACTATTTTCTGTAGTATATATCTGGAACTTTTCAGTTCTTTCATCATATTCTATCAAACCATTTCCATTAGTAGCAATCCATATCCAGTTATTATCTCTACAAAGTGAAGTTATCTTCATTCCCTGAAAATATTCCTCAATTGCACCTCCATCTTTATTACAAGATATTAATTTGTCATTTGTTCCAATCCAGAGATGGTTCTCATCCACTGCAAGTGAGGTAATTTCTTCATTTCTGGTCAATAGGGTAGTTACAGCCCCATTGGTCTTATCATATCTAAGTACTTTATT
>JBFLXS010000658.1 GCA_040755795.1 bacterium
AGATACTACGACCCGGCATTGGGCAGATTTATTACCCCGGATCCGATACAAAATCCAGCAGATAATCTTTATGTTTACTGCGCAAATAACCCACTCACACATATAGACCCGAATGGTGAATTTTGGCAATTTATATGGACAGTATGGAAATTTTATACAGCGGCTAAGACACTTTATAATGTCTATGAAGCATATCAGTATGGTGGATGGGGAGCAGCTTTAATGAGTGCTGGTAGTAGCTGGATGCTTAATCAATTTAGTGCGGGGATAAGTGCAGGGATAAATTTTGGAAAGTGGGGTGGAGCATTAGGAGATGTATTAGAATGGGGAATAGAAGGAGCAATATATGGTGGCGTAAGTTCATTAATGTGTGGTGGAGATTTCTGGGCAAGTGCAAGAGAAGGTGCATACTTGGGTATTGGTTCTGGAATAGCAAATGCTTTATTACCTATTTTAGGTGTAGTACCTACGGCAGAGGAAGAGACTATTGAAGCAGACCCAGTTGATCCAACAGATTTTTTGGGAGCTGGAAAGATAGTTGTTGGTGGAATAAAGACAGTACTCGTTGGTGGGGGTAAGGTAATAGGCAAAATTGGGGCAAAGGCTATAGGAAAAAATGTAGATGTAGATAACATCGGTAATGTTGCTAAAAAAGTAGAAAAGTATTTAGGAAAAGATTATAAAGTTATTACCAATCAGAAGGGTGATAAGATACTTCTCTCAAAGGATGGAACAAGAAGAATTAGATTTGATATGAAAAACACTCATGGAGATAGACCTCATGTTCACATTGAAGAGAAAATTGGTAGACATTGGCGGGATGCAACGGATAAACACAGAATTTATCCTAAGGAGTAAATGAAAATGTTTAAACTATTAGCATATACAACTAAAGAACCAAGATTAAAATTAATTATTGAAGAAGATTTTGTGGAGGTGGGATTTTATTTATATGTTTTCCCAATAGACTCCAAAAAATCTATTGCAGATTTTTTACAGAATAGTTTAGAAGATACTTTAGAATTTGCAAAGAGTAATTATGGTATTGAGAAAGATGAATGGAAAAAGGTAAAATCAGACCCAATATATCCCAAAGATGTCCCACATAATTAGAAGGTTGCTATGAGAATATTAGATTTGGAAAATGATAAGACACTTCAAGAAATAGGGATATATTTGACTCCTGGAGAGGTAAAGCAGATGATAGGATATTTAGAGGATATGCTAAAGGATCCTAAAGTCCATCATGCTCATATAAATGATGATGAATATCAAAGAGAGATTACTATTTCAATTTATTGTAAAGAGAATATGAATCAGTTTGATGAAAGATCAAAAAAAATAATTTTAGAGGAGGAGGGGGGCAGGGCAAACGCATCTAAATTTTCGTCCTCAGACGAGTTATACATTCAGATATAACTTAGCACTTTTTTGTTGACTTTATCATTTATATCCCCTATAATATTAAGAGTAAAGAATTTACTATCAG
>JBFLXS010000659.1 GCA_040755795.1 bacterium
GCCAAAGGTCCTACCTTATCGAAATGTAGTTGTAGCCACCAGGAAAAAATTAACCAGTCGTCGTAACCTATAGAAATTAAAAGGGTTAAAGAGTATAATTGTTGTTTAAAATTTTGGAACATCCGTTAAAATCTTGTAAATCCTGTAAATCTGCGTCCCATTAATTTTCATCGTCATTTGTGAGTCAGAGACTCATGAGCGTTTCTCCTCCATTTTATCCGTGTTAATCAGTGGCTGAACAGTTACAAGATGCCTTACTCAGGTAAGAAGTCCATACGCAGAGAAATGCGGTGGGTATCGCCTAAGTTACCATAGGGGGCAAAACCATAATCGAGCGCATAATTCATTACTTTTAATCCCACACCACCAGAGAATCCAGAACCAATATCCGGGTCTGTTCGATACCCGGCGCGTAATGCCAGGGCATCTATCAATTGATATTCAACTCCAAGCCGTAAATTCATCTCATTATCCACAGGTTTATTTGCATCAAGGGCAATGAGCAACCGTTCATCAAGTAATTTTACCGACATCCCGGCTTTTATGTTTATGGGCAAATCAGATTTTTCTTGAATAAATTTTAGCCCGGAACCTACATTTTGAAGGCATAAACCAAAGGAGAGGTTATCAATCGATGTTTTATAAAAGGTGCCAAAATCAAATGCTATTGTAGAGGCATCCTCTTGTTCTATTTTTTCATAGATAATCTTAAGATTTGCCCCAACAGAAAGTCTATCATTCCAGGGATGGGCATAAGAAATGGTCAGACAGGAATCCGAGGCAGTCCAATCCGGTGCAGGCTTATTTCCTACCAGACTGCCTTTTATATCACCCATATGGAGATAGGCTAAACTTCCACCAAGGACTCCACCCCACCACATCTGCTGAGCATAACCAAGATATTCATATTTTATCGATTGAAACCATTGATTATGCATGGCAGTCAAAGAAATAGTTCCGGCATAGACTAAGCCTGCAGGGTTATAATTGATGGTATTGACATCATCTCCTACGCCAGCAAAGGCACCGGCTAAAGCCCCCTGTCTTGCCCCAACATCTAACTTTAAAAAATTAGCACAGGTTTCCCCGGTATACTTATCCTGGGCATTGACAGGATAAGCAAGCAACAGACTTATTATCATAATCAATAAATTTACCTTTGGCATTTTTTGTATTTCCTTTTCGTGAGTAATCAGAAACCAGAAACCAGTAACCAGAAACCAGAAATCAGAAACCAGAAACGAGATTATTCAGAATTAGATAGTCCCCTAATCATACTCGTAATTTCTCTCCCCTCCATTCTCAATTCTAAATAAACTATATTATCTATTAATTTTTGTCTTTTCAAAACATTAAAAATAGGTAACCGTTCAGGGCTATACATTAGAAGTGTAAACAAGGAGAAATGGGGAAAAGGGAGAATTGGAGAAATGGCTCAAACTTTTTCTTGCTCCACCCTTCGGACATCAATCCTGGAGTCTGCGAAAT
>JBFLXS010000660.1 GCA_040755795.1 bacterium
GTGTTCTATTGGATGCATCGTTATTCCACCTCCCAAACAAAATCTCCAGAATAATACACTATGTACTTCTGTTATCTTTATCGACATTTTCTCTCACAAACTTTAGCTAATTTAGGACACCACCTAAAATTTCACTCCTACAGAGATATAATGATTCCTGTCCAGATCTCCACGCATTAGATATGCATAGTCTAAAGAATAACCTCGTTCGACAAATCCCAGTCCAGCAGTAAAATCTTTTGTTTCATATCCAAATGCATATCCTACTCTTAAATACACATTTAATTCACACTCTACATTTAAATATTCCATTCCCACATGAGTTTTAATATCATCTCCTTTAGGTTTAACTAAATCTATACCTAAAAGAATATTGTTTGCATTTGGAAGTAGAAATTTATAAGAAGTTCCTGCTCGTATATTGAATGGCAATGGATCTTTTTTCTCACGATATTTTACATCTGACCCAAAATTTTGTCCTGCCACCCCAAAGCTAAGATTTTCTGAAATAAGTAATAATGTCCCAAAATCTATAGCATACGCCTTTGCCTTTACCTCTTCTACCAATTCACTTTGTATCTTTTTAAGATTAATTCCTGCTGATAGATTTTTAGTTAGTTTTAGCCCTCCAGATAGACTAATCACATAATCACTTTCTGCCTTTACCTTTCTACTGGGTTTATTCTCATAATTAATTTCAATATCACCCACTTGCAATGTAGCAATACTTAGACCCAGGACACTATTTTCTGAGGTGGCCGGGTTTGTCAAGACCATTTTTACTCTTTTTTTAGATGCATTGGGGAGAGCGTTGAGTAGAAGAAAGCCGCCTCCTTATGGTCAACTAATGACAAGCCTGCAGGGTTAAAGAAGATACTATCTATGCCATTTGGGCAACTAACTCCAATTTCACCTATGCCAGATACTCGAGCACTTGTGGGAAATTTTAGCACTACCAGAGCAGAAGTTTTATCTCCTGCTTCAGATTGATGAGTTAATAACATAACCCACCATATTGAAAAAATTAGGATAGTTCTTAAAATTATAAAACTTATCACTGTTATCCCCCTCATTTAATCACCGCTATCTTCTTTATTTCATTGAAATAGCCACAATCAAAATATACCAAATAAATTCCACTGGCAACTATCTCATCATCTTCATCCTTACCATCCCATTTATCCGTATTATGTGGTCCGGCATCCCTATAATTATCTACAACTGTTTTTACCAGAAGACCATCTAATGTATAAACCTTAATTTCTACTTTAGCAGCGTAACTGCTCATCATCAAGTGGCAATCTGCACCTTACAGTTTCAACAGCCACATAATATCTAAAGAACCGTTTTTTATGGCGAAGGGCCACATGGATAACAAACTGCACTTGTCTGCCCGATCATCTCTGCTAAGGATGGC
Source organism: bacterium (assembly GCA_040755795.1). Lineage (NCBI taxonomy): Bacteria > bacterium. The sequence goes on from JBFLXS010000660.1 coordinate 1,418, forward strand.
AGCCTGTATTCTCCAGAAAGTCTATCGTATAAATACTTACGAAAATTCACTCCAAGTTTTCGACATGTATC
>JBFLXS010000661.1 GCA_040755795.1 bacterium
TACACCCATTTCTCCATCAGCCATCTTGTCCCCCTCCTTTTTCAGTATAGATTGAGTAAAAACCCTTCTCTATATAAATCGGCAAAGGGGAACATTATCTTAAGCTATTTTTCGGATAGGCTCTAAGTAAAAAAATAAAAAAAAGCTTGACACTTTACATAACAGACACAGAGACGCAGAGAAAAAAATTAAAATCTATGTAAGCGTTCAGGTGTCCGTAAGGAAAAAGGGAAAAGTAGGGAAAAAGGGGAAAAATATTAAAGAATCTCATTATGTGATTTATTCCTATGTCTTCTCTGTTCCTCTGCGTCTCTGCGGTGAATTACCACCTGAACGATTCCAATGTCCCATAGGGACAATATATCGGTAAAATGGCTTTCCATAAATTTTCTACCAATATATCGTTCCTACGGAACTGATTGATTTGTCTATCTATTCCTACCGATATTATGTTCCTAACGGAACGATTATTCTCATGCCTTATTTATGGGTATTATCCTATGTAAACTTCCAGTTAATAACCGCTATAAGGAAAATTTCCGCTTCTTATGAACCTGGGTTTAGACCAGCGAGAGATTCCAGATTGCCTCTGCTGCGGCAGAACGAACATACCTATTATTCGATATTCAAGTTTTTTTTAAGATTAAGTGGTTTATCCTTTTTTAACCGCAAAGAACGCAAAGAAATTAACCGCAAAGAACGCAAAGATTATAGGTTGTTCACCACCCTTTTAATTCCTTCCTTGAGTCTTAATACATTGAAATTTATAAGCAATTAACAATATTTGAAAGTTCGTTTTCGTTTATAGACCTGTTTTCCTTTCTTTGCGTCCTTTGCGAAACCTTCCTTTGCGCTCTTTGCGGTTAAATCTTTATACCTTTAAAAAACTTGAACATCGAGTATTAAAATCCTTTAGTCCATCTACCAGACGGGCACAAAGCCTTTCACCTTCTTCCCTTCCTTTTAATTGCCGGATGGCAAAGAAGAGTTGTTCTCTATGTGGTGTTAGTTCATCCTTAATGCAGGCATCAAAGAGGTCAGATACAATCCTATTATTCAGCTCCTCATCATAAGAGACGGTATCTGAAAGGGCTTTGGCAGAGAGCAAAAGGTTCTTCTTAAGGATTTGTGCATTAATCTTATCAGTATCTTCGTAAATCCTTTTTATATAAAGGCTTGCCTTCTCACCGCTTTCTTGAATTATGCCAATCTTACCTGCCACCAGCCTCCATATTTCTTCATAGCGGGGGTTGTAAAGAAATTCAGAGATATACTTTTCCCAGGAATCTTTTACTGATTTTACCATTTGTTTTGCCACTAAATACTCCTGGAATGTTTGGTGGATAAAGCCATATTGGTTTCCCCTGAAAATAGCGAATTAGTGAATTAGAGATTAGCGAATTAGTATAGTATCCACAGACTCGTATCCTATGGTGTAGAACAGATATTCCCCCTTCATAAAGGGGGTTAGGGGGTTGTCCTTC
>JBFLXS010000662.1 GCA_040755795.1 bacterium
ATTAATCGAAATTTGACATAGATATGGCTATGAAATTCCAAATCACAAATTCCAAATTCCAAATAAATTCAAATAACCAAAATTCAAAACATTACCCCCATAGTTTGTATTTAGGACTTGAAATTTGATGCTTATTTGAGATTTGGTGCTTGGGATTTGGGATTTTTTACTTATCCACTCTGAGTAAAGTTTTGACTAATAACTGTTATATTCCTTGAGAAAAACTAATGAGTTGGAAAGATATTTTAGGTCAACAGCAGGCAATTAATATCCTGAAAAAGGTCATTGAACAAAATCGACTGGCATCCGCTTATTTATTCCTCGGACCCGATGGTGTTGGGAAGATTAAAACAGCTAAACAATTAGCCAAAATATGTAATTGCCAGGATATAAAAGAAGGGGATAGTTGTGAGATTTGCAATTCGTGTTATAAAATCAATCACGATATTCACCCGGATGTCAAAGTGATTAAACCAGCCGCTATGCACTTCCTTCTCCCACAAATTCAGGATTTACAAAAAGATGTCTTTGTTAGTCCTTTTGAAGGTAGAAAGAAGGTCTATCTTCTTGATGAAGTAGATAAAATGACTCCAGAGGCGGCGAATGCCTTTCTTAAAACATTAGAAGAACCATCTCCAACAACTCTATTTATATTGATTACAAGTCGGCCACAAACCATTTTACCAACGATTCTCTCAAGATGTCAACCAGTAAGGTTTAATTTAATTCCAGAAGACATTCAGAGTCAAATATTTTTGAGATGGCAAGTAGAACCATCAAAAATTTCTTTATTGACACAACTCTCTGGAGGTAGTATTGGCAAGGCAAAAGAATATTTAGAAAAAGATGTATTTGTTTCTCTTGAGAAATTAGCCCCGTTACTTGAAAGTATTTTAAAAAAAGAAGAAGGGTTCCTGCTTATTTGCAAATTAGTCACCCTGATTTTAGCCGATTATAAAAAGGAAGATATATCTCTTTTTTTTGAATTACTTTCAGTCTGGTTAAAACAAAAACTATCAGTCAACTTTATAAGTTTGTATCGAGCAATGGATATTGTGATGGAAACACACAAGATGATTAAGTTTAAAAATGCAAATTTACAATTATCGCTTGAGGTAATGTTTATCCATTTAAAGACATTATAAAAAGGAAGGGTAACTATTCACCCTGTAGGAAAGTAGGAGAGTAGGGAAGTAGGAAAGGGAAAGAAAATGAATGAGAAGTTAGATGATTTTAGACAACTTGTAGTAGGGCAAAAAAGCCATCATTTAAGAGTAAAATAGTATGAAGTATTTTCCCCCTTTCCTACTTCCTACTTGCTTGGTATGCTGAATAGTTACAAGGAAGGTTTAACAAAATGATTGAGGTTGCGGGAATAAAATTCCAAAAGGATTATAAAATTTATTACTATGATATAAATAATCTTGAGTTGAAACATGGGGATTACTGTATCGTAGAAATAGACCGAGGAATAGATTTAGCTA
>JBFLXS010000663.1 GCA_040755795.1 bacterium
CGGCGGGGAGAATTACCACAAAAGTTTGATAGCAAGATAAAACTTTGAGAGACCACAAAACTCTGACCACGGCACAGTCCCCCGCCGTCAACTGCAACGCAGGGTTAGACAAAAACTTTGATTCGCTATCTTTTCCTTTTCCTCTGCCTCACCGAATTATTGTGCATTCCACATTCACGGTTTGACCCTAAAATATCTCCCTTCTAACGACAAAGTTCAGGTGCGGCGGGGAGAATCGCCACCAAACTTTGTAAGCACGATTACCTATTGAGATACTATAAAACTTTCAATCACGGCACAGCCCCCCGCCGTCCGCTGCAACGCTTGGTTAGGAAAAAGTTCCATTTTACCATCTTTTTCTTTTCTTCTATCTTACCGAATTATTGTGCATTCCACATTCACGGTTTGACCCTAATATCTCCCCTTTTTGAGGTTTGATCCTCTATCTTGCTCTATCTTGCTCTATCTTGACCCTCTATCTCTCCGAGGTTTGCCCCTCTATTCTCTACTTCTTGGGGTTCAGAATGTTCCCAAAATTGATTGAAATCCTCAGTGTAGTAACGAAAAACGCTTCCTAGTTTATCTTCTAATTCAAAAGTAGGAAAGCGCCATCCTGCTCCTCCACAAGGATATGGCTGTATAAAGAGCCTATTATCCACTCTAAGTAAAGAATAAGTAGGAGTAAAAGATGATTTTCGGAGGCAAATAGTCCTATATTCCCTCTCCTCTTTTTTCATTAACCCTTCTATATCTTTGATAGCACCTTCTATATCTATTTTTATAGCACCTTTTACCCGTCCTTCCTGATTTTCTCTTATTTGAACTTGCTCTGACTTAGGATCTACTAATAAAAATCTGAACTTGCACCCTCTTCTGAGAGCACCTTCAATAGAATTTCTGACTTCATCCTCTTGTATTTGGCGAGCAAAAGTTCCTAGGGAGAGACCTAATATATCTACATGACTGTGGGCATTAGAAAGTAATTTTGCATAGTTAATTTCAGAACGTTCTCTATAGACCATTCTGAAGCCTAATTCTAACGCACTTCCGAGTAGCTTCGTACCTTCTGCAATTTCTTGTATTGCTTCCCCCATTCTCGTAATTTCACCATTAGCATGTGGCTTCATAGCTTCAACTAAATCCATTCCCAACCGCTTTGTGTAAACTCCTAATAGATAACGGTCATAGAGGAGTGTAATGGCTCCCGTGGGAAGAAACACATAACCAATATGTGCAAGGATGGAACTTAATGGTTCTTGTAATTGTAAAGCAATAGGGACAGATATAAATAAAAGCCCCAGCAAAATAGTTATAATCGAAAGGAATGGAGTAACCCTATAATCCTTTATTGTATTTTTTTCCATTTTTATACCCCTCCTCGTTATATTTTTGTACTCTCATCACTACGCCTAACGACAAAATAACCTGCTCTGTCAGGTTCATTGTTTTGTTAGCAATTCATTTCTTTGTCACTTTCTCTCCA
>JBFLXS010000664.1 GCA_040755795.1 bacterium
TATCAACTCATTTTTTTCTCTCATCTCTTCTGTGTACTTACTGTTGTTGCTTGGCATGATGTTTAGACCTTCCAGTATTCTATGCATGTGGTATCATAACCCACTGTTTAATTTCCATACAAATCCAGAATCCATTGAGAAACATTATATAGATACTTACAATCTAAAATTTTTGATTTAGCTGCTCTTTTGGATGAAAAATTTAGTCACCTCATCAACAGGTTTATTTGTTGTTATATAAATAATATCTTTGTTTGATTCAACTAATTGTAGCAAAGATTTCAATTTAACCATATCAACAATAAAATATATTTCACTATATAGTTTTTTTTGATTCTTCTTTGATATATCGTATACATTAGTACACAAATATATAAATCCATTGATGAGTATAATTTGTTTAATTTCTCGAATATGTGTCTGTCTAATAATCTTCATAAAATATCTAATAAAGATATAATTATCTTTAATGTAGATATCTGAGAATAAAAATTTTCTTCCGTAACTAATGAAAAAAGTAATTAGTATAAAATAAATCGCAAGACCACCATATGTCAATAATCTAGCAGTGCTATTGTTGCCGCATTTCTGAATGAAAAAATCAAATATTATATAAAACAGTATTGGCAAAATTAACATTGAAATCACTAATAACTTTCCAATTGTAAAACCCTTCTTAAAATTTTCCATGTCAAACTCCTTCATATCTTGAAATATTAGTGATTTCTAACCAATGTTGAGATCCCATCATATAGTATTGCTCCTTGGGTGCTCAAGTATCCATAGTAACTAATGTCGCTATATATATTTAAAGATGGATTTCCTGCTGTAAGCCCCCCAAGTATTGACATTGCTAATCCTACACCTGAAATTTGACTATCTAGTAAATAAGACTGCCCAATATATGATCCTCCATAAAGTAATGCATTGCTACCCATTTTAATACCGGCATTTATTGCTGCATTCGTAGAATAAGAAATGCCACTAATAACTCCAGAAAATGCCCCTGTAACTGTGCCAAATGCAAAACCATTCGCAAAGGAACTCCCAACATCATTCCAAGAAAAATTATTAGATGCAAATCCAATTACAGAAGTACCGGTAGCTGCGGCAACCCCCGTTATAAAACCTCCAACTATGGCATTTACTGTAGCAGTTGCTAAAACGCTAGTCAATGTTACAGTACCAGAAGCTGAACCCACAGCGTAAAAAGCTGCCATTGCTCCAGTTAGACCACCTGCAGAAATAACTGTCAAAACTCCTAGTGCCAATATAACTCCTACACCAATCAATACTTTGTAACCAGGATTTAACTCACTCCACCATGACATACCAAATGGATCAATATTCATCACTGGATTGTTGGCGCAATACGCATACATGTTCGTGGTTTGACTATCCCCAAAAGAGCCCAACAATCCGTCAGCATTGATAAATCTACCGATGTTGGCATCGTAGTATCTGCTGTTTAGGTA
>JBFLXS010000665.1 GCA_040755795.1 bacterium
GGGACGTTGGTAAAAAACGCAAAAAACAATTGATGTAAGTTGTGAAGTGGGGAGAAAGAATCTTGTGTCCGCGCGCGTATCCTGAAGTCGCAAGGGAAAGATAAGCGAGTACAGGGGGAGCCGAAGGATTAATGGCAAGGGTGACTTGAAAGATAGGCTATGAGGATGATTTCTTGCGTTTTTACCAACGCAACGTCCCCTCCCCTCTCTCCTCTCCAGAAGATTTATTGAAAAAAGAACTGAAATGGGAAAAAGGCCAGAGCTTACCGGCGGAGGATTGGTTAGAAGCGTTGGAGGATGGTCTGAAGTATTAGCCTTGATGAGGCGTAAGAAAAAGGTGGCGAGTGATTCTCGGATTTTAGGAAGCAGTGATTTTGTTGAAGCAGTATTAAAGGAAGCCGAAAAGCTGGAAATAGAGACTCTGCGATTGAAGAAAAGAAAAATAAGGATAGAAGACCTTTATGGTGAGGTGGCGCAAAGATACAAAACAGAGCTTACAGAACTTGACAGTTAAGAGTTCTTACGGGTTTTTAAGCCTAACCCATTTAGAATAGGACATTTACCTCTAAAGGCGGCTCGGTCTACAAGCACCAATAATACCAATGGCTTACGGAGAACTTTTAACTGTCGAGTTACAGAACTTACGGCTGGAAGTCGGCGGCGAGAAATTACAAAGGCAAGAAAGGATATAGCCTTAATAGCAGTAAAGAAGCTAGGGATGAGTGGGGCAGAGGTGGCTCGCTATTTAGGAGTAACCACATCGAGTATCAATTATATTGTAGCCAAGACCGACCTGAGCTCAGTAGGCAAGATGATCTTAGACCAATGGCTAAAATAAATTGCTTTCTACACCACCGTCCTCTATGCGGTACTATTAATAGGTGGAGGTTTTCTCAATGAAAAAGATACTTGTAGGATTGATTATTTCGGTGGTAATACTTTCAGGTGAATTTTTAAAACCAGGAGGCCTCAAGGCAATGGAATGTTGGAAGGAGCTGGAGGCAGGCATCACTGCACAGGGGGTTCCTGTCTTTGGAATTGAGCTGGTAAGCTATAAGTGGGATGAGGTAAATAAGCGAGCATATATCTCGGTTAAGGCAGGTTATTCAAAAAGAGACTATGCACATCGGCCCGACCCTTGCGGAGCACCTTGTGGCTGTTGGCACGCCTGGATTGAAAAAGATGCATGTATTGAATTTAAAATTGGCTGGCCAGATGGAACCGAAACTGACTGGGAATGTAGATCTAGTTTTTCTGGCACAATAGAAGAAGGAGAAAGTATCAAAATCTGTGCCCAAATAAAGACGATAGCTGCCAATCCCTGTATCATTAATCACTTTGGAGACAGCATAATCCTAACAGCAGTGCCACCAAAGTGTGAAACAGTTGGAGACCCGGTTGGGGTTGCAGTCGGGAATATGCTACTCGATGAAGAAGACATCTCCATCAAAGGAAGTCTTCCTTTAA
>JBFLXS010000666.1 GCA_040755795.1 bacterium
TATTAGAGACTGTTCCGAAAAAACTTGTAACTAATTGATATATAATGGAAAGTATACCATTTTTTGATCGGGCTAATAACAGGCCAAATATAAGTGCTTTAACCTTAAATACCTGCTAATATTCTGCTCCGAAAGGAGTGGAATATTATGAATAAGGACAAAAAACAACGACTCGATGTTGACCCTATTTTAGAAAAGATTTCCTCTCATATACCTGACGATGAGATAGATTTCCTTTTCCCATTTAGGAATTATAACACTCAGGGACGGTTAAGAGAATTTAAAACGAGTCAACTTTACAGGGTACATATATTAACTATGATCAAAGGAGTTACTTCATTCAATAAAGTGTGTGCCGAGATGAAATCCAGAAGGTCTTTTCGGGATTTTTGTTATTTTAAAAACAAGAGGTCGACCCCGATAAAACGTATTCTATCTGAGTTTAGAGACTACCTAAAACCTTCTGGGTTTGAAGAGATCACTCAACTAATCACATTAACCTTTTTAAATACGGTCAAACTGCCCGTTATCAAGGTTGCTGTTCCAGACGCAACGGATATGCCAGCAAGTTGCAATGGCTTTGCTAAAAAAAATGCAAATGCACTGGAGCGTGCGAATGTCCCAGGGAGTATACCGCTCAAGGAGCGGCTAAAGGTAAAAGGACTAAAAAGAGCGGCCAAAGTCCTTACTTTGTTGGATATAAAAAGCATACCTTACGCCTCTGGCTAAAGATTAAAGACAAAAACCTTATGATACCTCTTATCAGTTTTATTGAACCGGCCAATGTCTATGAAGGGAAGCTCCTAAGCCCAATGATTCAAAAAAACCAGAATGAATTGTCCCTTCATATCGATATAGTTGTTGGAGACATGGGCTATATCAGCAGCGAGCAGAAAATGGAGTTGAGAAAACAATTCTCCACTGCTGTCTTAACAAGGGTTCGTGAAAATATGTCTCCTCCAGAAGAATACATGGATTATGGCCGCCCAGAATGTCCAGAAGGTATCCCCTTATTGTGGGATGGCTACAGCGCTGAAACTGAAATGCATCGTTATATCACCCCTGTTGACAATCCTGCTTGCATCTCTTGCAGGTTATATGGAAACTGCTATCAAGAATCTTATGTCAGCCCTTCAACTGATGAACACCACTTTGGAATTGTTCCTCTTCATACAAAGGTCTCCCAAAGGTTATTACAGGCAATACGACCTCAGGTTGAAAGAGGCTTTGAGAACGATAAAAACAAACTTTATCTGAACAGATTCTTTGTCAACAGCTTAAAATTAGCAAGAGTTATTGGACACCTATCGGACGCTTGTCAGATCCTCCTTCTATTTGCTGATATGAAAACTAACACAAAATCAAAAGCAAAAAGAATGATGAAAAAATTGTACACTCAAATGACTTTTGACTTTTAAAAAAATGGGGTTTCCAGTTTTTTTTCGGAACAGTCTCTAATA
>JBFLXS010000667.1 GCA_040755795.1 bacterium
AGAGAAATTAGCCACAAATGGACACGAATTAACCTGTGACATTCGATAAATGTAGTGCGAACCTTTAGGTTCGCTTTCCTGCTTGCCAGAAGCGAGGCTAAAGCCTCGCACTACAAATCTTTTTATTATTCGTGTTCATTCGTAGTTATATATTCTCTCTGTGTTCTCTGTGGCTCTGTGGCTATATCCCTGAACGGTAACCATTGTTTGTTATTCGTTCTACAAATTACGAAACACGAATTCAAGGAGGAATAAAAATATGCAGTTTTTGGATGTAAAAACAGACTTTGCCTTTAAAAAGGTATTTGGAAGCAAACAATCAAAAGATATACTTATAAACTTTATAAACTCAGTGGTTAAATTCAAAGATGGAAGCATTATTGAAGATTTAACCATCGTTGACCCATATCAGATACCGTTACTTAAAGGGATGAAGGATACCTATGTTGATGTCAAGGCAATATTATCAGATGGTAGTGGCGTAATTATTGAGATGCAGATATTAAATTATGAAGGATTCGAAAAAAGGATTCTCTACAATGCGGCGAAGGCATATTCTACGCAACTTTTATGTGGTGATGAATTTTATCTATTAAACCCGATAATTGCTATCACTATTACTGATTTTGAGATGTTTAGTGAGTGGACAAAGGTCATCAGTTACTTCAGATTGATAGAGAAGGATGAGTTAGTTGAATATAGTGGAGATATTGAATTAATCTTCATTGAGTTACCAAAATTCAAGAAGGAAGAAAGTGAATTAAGTGATTGGACGGATAAATGGATATATTTTATAAAAAATGCGGGTAAGCTAAATTACATACCCAAAACACTGGGGATGAGTAAAGAGATAAAGAAGGCATTTGAGATAGCCAATCAAGCAGGTCTGAGTGCCAAAGAATTAGAGATACAGCATAAAAGGAAAGATTTCATCTATATTCAAAAGGCATCGATTTCTTATGCCGAAAAGAAAGGGTTAGAACAAGGGTTACAACAAGGGTTACAACAAGGGTTAGAACAAGGGTTAGAACAAGGGTTAGAACAAGGGTTAGAACAAGGGTTAGAACAAGGGTTAGAACAAGGGTTACAACAAGGGTTACAACAAGGGTTAGAACAAGGGTTACAACAAGGATTAGAACAAGGATTAGAACAAGGAATTCGACAAGGACTAATAGAGACAGCTAAATCGATGTATAAAAAAGGGTTTAAATTGGAGATGATTGCTGAGATAACAGGACTTTCAGAAGAGGAAATAAATAGAGAGGGGATTGGAGTCAAACCTTGAGTGAGTGTTGACAAGAAAAAGTATATTCGATTTGACGATGAACAAATGAGAGCGTTGCGTAGAACTTAAGGCTATATTTACGGTGCGTGGCATTGTGTTACCTCATTTCTTGCCATCTTTTTGTTTCTCTTGACATTTTGGAGTCCCAAAAGATAACCCAGAGGGTCATTAA
>JBFLXS010000668.1 GCA_040755795.1 bacterium
AGGTCGCTTATGGTGTATGGTTTGCCTTTCTTCGGGTCAGGCTCACCATGTAGGCTGAGCAAAAGGGCATCATCCCATGTCTCTTTTATCCTTGAAAAGGCAATCTGGATGGCGGATAAATCCGGAATTACCTCGATAGCATCCCTTCCGAGTTCTTCCATTGCCCTTCTCCCAATCCCAAAAAACATTGGGTCTCCAGAAGCAAGCACAGTTACATCACAATTTTGACACTTGATATAATCAAGCATCTCATCCATATTATTAATTACCCTGATATTATCCCTAATTGCTTCAAACTCTTCGTATCCTTTGAATATCTCAAAGAGTCTATTTGTGGCAAGGATAACCTTTGAATTAATGGTAATCTCCTTTGCCCTTTTATCAAGAGGTCTATAGCCAATGCCGATAAGATAGACTTTCTTCATTTTGCCTTCCTCAAAATATAAGTATCCATCATCCAACCCCGCCTCCTTTTTGCCGCTTTTCTTATCGTTTTAATCTTCTCAATGACTTCGTTTAACCTCCCTGAAACAAGTATCTCTTCCTTATTTCCCAGATAGCCGCCCCAATAGATATCAAGTTCCTCGTCCTTAAAACGGTTAAAGGTAGCATAAGAATCTAATAAGACCGCAGTGTTATTAATCTCATTTGCCTGGTATTCTTTCAACCTTCTGCCGGTTGTAATAACAATATTTTCACCTATCCGATTGAGTGGGATTTTATGTTTTGCGGTTAGTATCTGGACAGAGGTTATCCCGGGGATAACCTCATACTCAAAATCTACCATTCCTTGTTTAAGAATATTTTGCAGTATCTCTAAATGACCATCATAGAGGCTCGGGTCACCCCAGACGAGAAATGCCCCAATCTGTCCATCTGCCATATCGTTAATCAATTTTGTGATAATCTCTGCCTTTTGGACCCGCCACTTCTTAACCCCCTCTTCATATCTGCCGTTTTTTTTTCTCTTAGGAATCTTTGCGACCACAACTCGATAACTTTTTTCATCAAGGTATCTTTTTAATATTTCCATCCTGGCTAAAGCAAGTTCATCCGCTTTTTCACCTTGTTTTTCAAGGATAAAGAAGACATCCACTTTTTTCATTGTATCAATTGCCTGAATGGTCAGGTAATCAGGGTTACCTGGTCCAATACCGATGAGATATATTTTTTTCACCTTTTCGTTCCTTTAAAAATCTGTGGTAATGTCAAAAACTTTTACCTAAATTTCTTTTAACTATCTATATTCTTAGACAGTTATGTAAATTTGGCTTGCCTCCCCATATTTCTTATGATAAAATGGGAAAAAATAGAATGTGAAAATTTTGCCTCATCCTTCATTTAATGTCCCATAGGGACAACATATCGGTAGAAATAAATATCATACAAACATAAATGCCGTAGGCATGAGATAGTTAAAATTCAATCGGTTTAAAAATATATCGTTCATCAT
>JBFLXS010000669.1 GCA_040755795.1 bacterium
TAAATATGTTGTTTGTGTCATAAGTTTGTCCTCCTTATTTTAGTTAGTTAATACTTTTTGTATAGTATACCATAAAATCTTTCGCAGGTCAAACTTGACACTTTATCATATCATCTCTGCGGTGAACTCTTACAAAAAATTATTCAGCCTTAAATTTCGTGGTAAGCGAAATTCGTTGAGAATCTCCAAGTTCTCCATAAGGGATGTATGCATAATCTAACTCAATTATATCTTTTATCTTAAGTCCTATGCCCGCAGTAAAACCACTGCCAGCATCATTAGTTGAGTTATACCCAAACCTGAGTTTTGCCATTGAATTAATAATTATTTCTGTGCCCAGATTGAGTTTTAGAGCACGGTCAATAGATTTGCTCAAATCTGATGTTAGTAACACTCTTTTTTCTAACATCTTATACAGAATGCCAAGTTTGAAATTTAAAGGTAATCGCTCCTCTTTTTCAATAAATTTTATTTTCTTACCAATATTCTGGACAACTACGCCGAGAGTTAAATCAGTATTCTGAAATTTATATAATCCACCTGCATCAAAGGCAAATTGTGTGTCTCCTTCATTTTCTATATGCAGGTTAATCCGTTTAATCGTTGCCCCAATTAATATTTTATCATTCCATCTTTGACCAAAGCTAAGGCTCATAACACTGTCTTTTGCTTCAAAATTTGAGGTAAAATTTCCATTTGTATCTCGCCCTACGATGTCATCTGCTTTTAAGACGATGATACTTAAGCCCATTGCTCCTAATTCTTCTTCTAATGGTAAAACAGTGGAAACAAGTTCATATCTTATCCCTTGAAACCAATCATTATGCATAAAATTAAACTCTAAATCTTCAATTTGAGCAATACCTGCGGGATTCCAGTAGAAGGCACTAAAATCATCTGCCAGTCCGGTAAATGCCTCACCCATAGCACAAGCCCTTGCTCCAACACCAAATTCTAACACCTGACCAACAGTTGTTCCTGCCTTTTTATAAATTGCGGCATCTACATTTAAAGAACAACCAAGAAGAATAATAACCACTAACATTTTCCATTTTGCATTTTCCATTTTATATCTCCTCCTGTAACTATTCACCACAGAGACGCAGAGGGCACGGAGAATGAACATATTATAAAGATGTAGTATGTATTTACAAATCATCTTAAGGTATTATGGAACAAGAACAGGGTTTGGGCAGTCCATTTTATTATTCTCTGCGTTCTCTGTGCCTCTGTGGTTATAATATACCTCCTCCTTATTAAATTAGCAATTTTATTATACTAAACATTTTATTTGCTGTCAAGTGATATTTGAATTTTTGGTAACTATTCACCACAGAGACGCAGAGATGATATGATAAAGTGTCAAGTTTGACCTGCGAAAGATTTTATGGTATACTATACAAAAAGTATTAACTAACTAAAATAAGGAGGACAAACTTATGACACAAACA
>JBFLXS010000670.1 GCA_040755795.1 bacterium
CTTATCCATTGGCTTTAGTATTGATTTGCTCATTCTGCACGACTATTGAAAAAGTCGGCACATGCTGATTTTGACAGCGGGGAAGTTGTGTTCCCCAATCATATTGCTAATTTTTAAACAGCCTCTTCCCTGCAAGCGTTGTTTCAACCATAAATGAGATGCCTTTGGCTATATATTCTTCCATCCTCTCAAAAAAGATTCTACCTGCTTGAACTCGTACCTTTTCTAAATAAGGTAATAATTCTATGGCTATTTCATCTGCACTCAAAAATGGCAAAGGAACTTCATCGGTAAACCCTTTCGCAAAAGTGGTCTTCCCACTCCCATTTGGTCCAGCTATGATGTAGACTACTTTTTCGTTATTCACCCTTTTTCTCCTTGCTCAAAGCTCTTTGCCCTCTGCTAATTTCTCCACATCATGCACCAAACCTTGACAAAATCACTGTTTGGTATTCTTTGTTATTAAAGTTACTCAACTTTCCTCCCCTTTGTTACAATCTCATATTTCCCCAATCCAAATGTTGTTCCTTTGCCAATATGTAAGTATCTGCCTAAGGCAATAAATGGCAAGAAGTTAGTTAAATTACCAGCATAAGTAACCTGGCCAATTATTCCACCTAATTTCATCCTTGTATCCTGCCGTGCGGAATACCTCTCCCAGTCATACCAACCAATATGCCTTTCTTTAATCCTTACCTGTTTTGCCTCCTCTATCAAACCTTTAAAATCAAAATTTATCTCTTCGTTGCAGTGGAAATAAACCAAAGAAGAAATACGAGCTAATAGGTTCTGGATAAGGATATGGAATTCAGGGGAATTACACAATCTGGCATTATACTTCATACGGCAAGGGGTAATAAATTCTATGGTTAATTCATTGTCCGGCAAGGAATTCACTTCCTTAAGAATATCATCCATAGTTATCCTTAAATCGATATTTCTAAGTATCCCACCTGTGTTTGAGTAAATCCCTTCTTTTTGAGCTCCTTTTATTGCTACTACATCTGTTAATTCGTATTTTCCTCTCCCTTTTCCAATGCCAATATCTCCAAGTTCTTTGAAGGTGAAGATAAAATATGGCAGATAGTCGCAAGCCTTACCTATCAAGATGAGGTTGAAATCAAACCCTTCATTAGCTATATATTGTTCGTTAGAAACTATAGGTGGCTCAATAATGAACGGTCGGGGAATATCTTTATACTTGCGTAATTTAGATGAGTCAATTGGTGGGGTGGTATCAAAGATGTAAGCATAGACACATTTGTGAACCAATATACAATTTACACAATCTTGTGCTTTTTTATGGACACAGACTATTCTTTTAACTTGCATTCCGCACTTGTAAAACAGGGTTATATGTGGTAAAATAGTAACGCATAGCCAGCAATAAACACAGCAATAAAGAAAGCAGAGGTCCTACCAATGATCAAAGCACTTAATGAAGTA
>JBFLXS010000671.1 GCA_040755795.1 bacterium
TGGACTGACCCCCGAAATTTGGACACCTTGCTAAGATAAGATTTGAGTGGTAAGAAGGAAGCATATGGAGAACAAAAAACCAAAAAGGAAACTTCTTAGTCAATTCAAAGCCCAATTGGTCTTGGAATATTTAAAAGGAGCCAAGTCTCAGGTCGAGATCTGCAGAGAGAATACCCTCAGTCCCAGTTTGTTTGCTAAATGGCTTCGGCAATTCCATCAGAATGTCTTTCGGATCTTCGATGACCCCAGAAACAGCAATATTCAGGCAGAACAGCTCGCCAAGTTAGAAAGAATAATCGGTAAACAAACTATTGAAATCGATTTTTTAAAAGAAGCTCGTAAAAGATTTAACCTCTGAAATGAAAGTTGCCTTCCTCAAAGAAAACATCAATAGCCAATTGTCCTTTCAAAAGAAATGTCAACTCCTGAATTTTAACCGGAATACTGCCTATTACCAACTTAATGATTCCAGGTCAGAAGAAAAGGAAGCTGAAGATTTGGAAATTAAAGAAGAAATTGATAAAATTCAAATAGAGTTCCCTTACTATGGTTATCGTCCAGTCACTGCTGAATTAAGAAGACAGGATAGGCTTATTAACCGAAAAAGGGTTCAGAGAATAATGAAAAAATACGGATTGCTCAGCCAGATTAGAAAGTTATTCAAATCCTTTACTTACAGCCGCCATAAGTTACCAAAATACCCAAATTTAATTAAAAATTTGGCCATAATCACCATTAACCAGGTCTGGGGAGCTGACATCACCTATATCAGGTTAAAGAAAGAATTTGTCTATTTAGCAGTAATTATTGATTTCTATTCCCGAAAGATTAAAGGTTGGGCTCTTTCTAGAAATCTTGATGCCAGTCTAACTATTGAAGCCCTTAGGAAAGCCTTGACCAGGAACCCGAGACCAATCATTCACCATTCGGATCAAGGAGTTCAGTATTGTGACCAAGAATATGTTGAGCTCTTAAAAGAAAATTCCATCCTCATCAGTATGTCTGACAAAGGCAACCCTTATCAGAACAACATTACCGAAAGTTTTTTCAAAACCTTAAAATACAATGAAGTTTATTTAAATGATTATGAAGATTTTGAAGAAGCCTACAGCAACATTGAGAACTTCATTGAGATTGTTTATCAGAAAAAGAGACTTCATTCTTCCTTAGGCTATTTACCTCCGGAGGAATTTGAAGAGAAATTTCTGGAACAGCAAGAAAAACAGCTGGTTTTAGAAGGTTGGTCAAAAAACGACGCACCAGGATGCCTCAGAAAGGCTGTTTCAGACTCGAGACGATGTTTGATACCTCCTCTGGTAGCAAGAAAAATTTAAATAATTTTTTCAAAGGTCGATCGTCGTTAACAAAATTAAATATCCTACCCTCGTAATCTTGTCTTAACTTTCCTAAATTTCTGTTGGAAAACGGGGGTCACTCTC
>JBFLXS010000672.1 GCA_040755795.1 bacterium
TACTATCTAACGAGATGAATCCAAATCTCTCTGAACAACAAAAAGATTTGTAGTGCGAGGCGTTAGCCTCACTTCTGGCAAGCCAAAAGGCGAACCTAAAGGTTCGCACTACATTTATGGGATGTCACAGGTTAATTCGTGTGCATTTGGGGTTAATTCCCTTAATTCTCTGTGAACTCTGTGCCTCTGTGGCTGAACGGTTACGATAATTCATCAAATTTCACTTCGTGCTCTCCGTGCCCTTCGTGGTGAATAGTTACATCATAAATTTAATACCTCTTTATTCATCAATGTTCTCTGATTTTATACATTTTTTGTTTTTTTTCATCTCGCCAATCATGTAAAATTACCGGCCCAAATACTGCCCATAAAATTATGATTAAACCCAGTATAATTATGCCTATATTTTCCATAGTTTTACTTCCTTTTTAAAAGCATAATTCCAATAGCCAGACAGGAAAGATATAATATTACTCCCAGACACACAAACCATAGACTAATAATTTGTTTAGAAATCAGGAGTCCAAATATTAATGCCGCTATGGCAAAGTTGCCCAGATCAAATATTTTTTGTGCTATAATTTTTCGATTTTCTTTTTCTAATTGCATTTTTATCTGCTATCCTTTTTTCACCGCAGAGGTAACTCCCACTAACTTTGTGTTTTTGCGTCTCTGCATGATTATTATTTTATCTTTTCCTCTGTATCTCTGCATCTGTGCGGTTCATTTTTTCTGTTTCCTGACTTCTGTCTTCTGCTTTCTGCCCTTTGGTCTATGGTCTTTGGTTTTCTATGCAATCACCTCAGTCACTACACCTGCTCCTACAGTATGTCCACCTTCTCGAATAGCAAATCGAACCTCTTTCTCCATCGCAATCGGTGTAATTAATTCGACCGTCATATTCACATTGTCTCCTGGCATTACCATCTCTATCCTTTCTGGCAATTCTATTGCCCCTGTCACATCTGTCGTCCGAAAATAAAATTGAGGTCGATACCCTTTAAAAAATGGTGTATGTCTGCCACCCTCTTCCTTTTTCAATACATATACCTCTGCCTTGAACTTCGTATGTGGTGTTATCGTCCCTGGTGCCGCAATTACCTGCCCTCGCTCTATCTTCTCTTTATCTATCCCTCGTAATAATAACCCAATATTATCTCCTGCCTCTCCCTGGTCTAATGTCTTCCTGAACATCTCAACCCCTGTAACAACTGATGTCTGCGTCGGCCTTATCCCTACTATTTCTACTGCATCCCCTGTCTTTATCACCCCTCGTTCTGCTCTACCTGTTGCCACTGTCCCTCGTCCGGTAATCGAAAATACATCCTCCACTGCCAATAAAAATGGCTTATCCTTCTCTCGCTTCGGAAGGGGTATATATGTATCTATCGCCTCCATCAAATTATGTATTGCCCCACAATGAGGACATTCTTTCT
>JBFLXS010000673.1 GCA_040755795.1 bacterium
ATCTGCAGCATAAGCCCCTATACTTATACCTAAAAAAATCGATAGTATTAAATATTTAAACATCTTTTTCATCTGAAAAATACCTTTATGATATTATATTTCTCGCAAAGGCGCAAAGCTCGCAAAGGTTACAACAGGTTTGCAAGCAATTCCCCCTTTATATACTTACAACCCCCTAACCCCCTTTATTAAGGGGGAATATCTGTCTTCTGTCCTCTACTTTATCACCCCTATCTTTCAATGTTTAGTATCTTCCTTAAGATTATTTTTTGAATATTCATACGCACCTATGTCAACCCTCTTATTGATTATCCTTTCCTTCCCATCTTTGTCTTTCCTGGGAAGTTTTGGGGCTTTGTTTGAACCTCTATCTATGCAAGGAGAGGATGGCTTTAGATGGAAATCGGTTTCACTTATAAACTTTGGGTCTTTTTGAATCTCATTTGCCCCTAAATGGGATTTGTAGATGTAGTGTTCTGGCTCGTCTGGAGGCTGTGGGGGTTTAGGAGGAGCCAAACAATAATTCTGTGTCCCTCTAATCCCTGGACCATTGTCAAAAAAACAATTAAAGTCTCCTTTAATATCTGAATTTCGGCAATCAATTCCACATCTTGTCTTTCTTTCCCCTTTTCCATTCTGTGCAATGTTCTTTCCATTCTTGGCAATGATGTTGTTCATAATGATTATCTGAGAATTTCCAACATTGATCCCTCCTCGTTTATTTCCTACAATTGTATTATTTGTGATGGTAAGATAGGATTTATTGCCTCCTATGCCATTCTTTCCTTCTGAGATGAGATTGTTGGTAATGGTTATATAAGAAGAGTCATCACCACCAATATTCAAACTATTTCTTGATATTGTATTATTAGTAATGGTTAAAGAAGATTCTGAGCAAGTAATTCCAAATTTGTTGTCCAGAAGCATATTATTTGAAATAATTGAATCAGAATCGGAAAACGCAACAGCACATCTATTCTTCGAAATGATATTTTTTATAATATTCGGAGAAGAGTGCCAGGAGAAAATACCACTATCCTCATTCCCCTTTATCCTATTTTTCATAATCACAGGACTTGCTCCGTCGCAACAGAGTATTCCATTACCTCTATCTAAGAAGCCTTTTGCGCCGGTTATAGTAAAGCCAGTGATTGTCCCATTGGCAGATTTCCCTTTGAAGATAATGGTATTTCCATTTTTGAGATGGGAAGAGGTGATGATGCATTTGTCCGGGTTTATTCCTATCAGGCTAATACCTTTTTTGATGGTAATACTCTCTTTATAAATGCCCGGGGCAACATAAATTTTATCCCCTGTCTTTGCCTTGTTCACTGCCTTCTGGATAGTTTTGTATTGGCTGGGGACATATAAATCTGCAGCATAAGCCCCTATACTTATACCTAAAAAAATCGATAGTATTAAATATTTAAACAT
>JBFLXS010000674.1 GCA_040755795.1 bacterium
ATATTACTAAAATTGACATTAAATCTACCCAATCACAAGAAATTCAAAAAAGTGATATTTCATTTGGAAAGATTATTACACGAAGCTTACTTATTGCACTTGTGATTACTGTCCTGTTTTTATTCCTATATACAAGTTCATTGAGATACTGGGATTTTGAAATGACTACTTCTGTGCTGATTATGTATGTTATTACAAGTGCATTCATCGCTATTTTTGAATGGGGTTATTACAAAAACAGGGAAATAATGAAGTTCATAATTTTGTTTACAGCACTATTTATTGTTCTAACAATAATTTCTCAAGAATTTTTGAATTTGATAATCATTTTCTAAAATAAGAATGATAAACTTGACTTTGGTCAATTTCTATAATATAATTTTAACGACATAAAAAATAAGGGACAACAGAAGATGTTCAAGAAAGGCAAAGAAATGAGTTAGGGGGGCAGACCTTAATTATGGGATCCAGAAATAACAAGAAAAAAGACGGTGAAGTGGAACTTTTGCCTAACAAATCGTTGTAGCGGACGGCGGAGAGTGAACGGTCTCTCAAAGTTTTGTGGTTAACCAAAGTTTTGTCTTGCATATAAAGTTTTGTGGTACTCCTCCCCGCCGCCGCTGAACTCTGCGTTAGCTAATATAAAAGAAACTCAACGGGAGGTGACAATATGGCAATTACTATTCCATTAGATCAAATGACTACAGCAGAAAAACTTCTATCAATGGAGAACATATGGGATGATCTATGCCGAAGGGCAGATGAAATCTCTTCTCCGCCCTGGCATGGGGAGGTTCTCCAGCAAAGGGAAGAAAAAGTAAAGAAAAGGGTAGAGGAATTTACTGATTGGGAGAATGCCAAAGGGAAAATAAAAGAGTCTGTTTCATGAAAATCAAAATTCTTGAATCGGCATCCCAGGATTTAATCGAAGGCTACTGGTTCTACGAAAAACAGCAAGAAGGTCTTGGTAGTTACTTTCTCGATACATTGTTTTCGGACATTGATTCACTACAGATTTATGCGGGCATTCATCCCATATATTTTGAACGATATTATCGTTCACTATCTAAACGTTTTCCCTTTGCTATTTATTATCGTATTGAACAAAGAACAGTACTGGTATATGCAGTGCTTGATTGTCGTCGAAATCCAGCATGGATAAAAGACAGATTAAAATAAGAAGCTAACCAGTCGTTGCAGCGGACGGCGGGGGACTGTGCCGTGGTCAGAGTTTTGTGGTCTCTCAAAGTTTTATCTTGCTATCAAACTTTTGTGGTAATTCTCCCCGCCGCACCTGAACTTTATCGTTAGCGATAATATGACACTATTAATATGAAGATTAAGGTGTATCTCGAACCAAGTGAGGAAAGAGGAGGATACTGAAATGATTACACAAAAAAGCATAATGCAAATTCAACAAGCCACTATTGTCG
>JBFLXS010000675.1 GCA_040755795.1 bacterium
TTCTTTAGCCGTAGCTAAAGCCGCCGCTTTAGCCGTAGAATTGCCTCTTTATCAATATTTAGGTGGTGTCCAGGCTAAAACATTACCCGTGCCTATGTTGAATATCTTGAATGGTGGCAAACATGCTGATAATCCAATTGATATTCAGGAATTTATGATTGTGCCCAAAGGAGCGGAATGTTTTTCAGAAGGATTACGAATGAGCGTGGAGACATTTCATCAATTAAAAAAGATTTTGAATGAAAAAGGCTATTCTACGGCTGTGGGTGATGAAGGAGGGTTTGCTCCTAATATCTCCTCCACCGAAGAGGCACTTAAACTTATCCTCCAGGCGATTGAAAAAGCAGGCTATAAACCCGGTGAGGAGATATTTTTAGCCCTGGATGTCGCCGCATCTGAACTATTTGAGGATGATAGATATAATTTTAAAGGCGAGAGAAAAGTGATGACCTCCGCAGAGCTTATTTCCTATTATAAATCATTAGTTGAGAAATATCCTATCATTTCCATAGAAGATGGTTTTGCGGAAGACGATTGGGATGGTTGGAAGAACTTTACGCAGGAATTGAGTGGCAAAATTCAAATTGTAGGGGATGATTTATTTGTCACCAATCCGAAAAGATTATCTAAAGGAATAGGATTAGGTGTCGCTAATTCTATCTTGATTAAGGTAAATCAAATTGGGACATTAACCGAAACACTTGATGTCATAGAATTAGCAAAGCGGGCGGGTTATACCACGGTTATCTCTCATCGTTCGGGCGAAACAGAGGATACGACGATTGCCGATATTGCCGTGGCGACAAATGCCGGTCAGATAAAAACAGGTGCCCCATCTCGCACCGACCGCGTGGCTAAATATAACCAACTGCTACGCATAGAAGAAGAACTGGGAATTACTGGAATATATGGAAATAGAGAGTAATTAGTAGGCAGTAGTGAATTAAAATCTAAAATTAAAACTGGGGGAAACAATGGAATTCGAAATAACCTATCCTCGGAAAAAGAAAAAGACCAGGCAAAAAAAATTATTAGTTTTAACTATAATCTTTATCATATTATTCATTGGTGGAATGAAGAACATCCTCACTATTTTTCATCAGAAGCGACAAGTCTCAACTTTAACCAGACAAATACGAGAAATAGAGGAAAAGAATAAGGCTCTGGACAAGGAAAAAACGGCATTAAAAAATGACTCAACCCGAATAGAGGATTTAGCCAGACAAATGGGAATGATGCGACAGGGGGAGAAAAAAGTTAAGTTTGTCCCTAAAGAAGAAGAAAAATGACAAAGGGTAATTACTAGTGTCGTGTTGAACAAATAACGCACGGAATTTAATTCTGGTAACTGGTGATTGGTAACTGGTAATTAAATACCGTTTGGCTGAGCTGACGACGAATCTATTTAACCAGTTACCAATTACCAATTATC
>JBFLXS010000676.1 GCA_040755795.1 bacterium
CGAATTGGGTAGTGTAAAATGACACTGAAAGGGTATTGGTTCTGTAATATAAAATGACACTGAAATTAGATAAAATGTAGGGTGTATAATTTAAATTTAATTGTCTGGCTCCAAGGGAATATTTTTCTCCAGTATTGAGATAAAGATATTCCCGAAAAGTCAGATCACCCTACTATGGATATGTATTCAAGAAACCAATACCTTAAAGAATTAAGAAAAGATTATTTAAAAACTAAATCAAAGAAAGAAAAAGGTAAACTTTTGGATGAAGCTCAAAAGAGAACCGAATTAGAAAGAAAATATCTCATTAAGAAACTTAAACCAAAGAGTAATCTTGATAAAAGAAAAGAAGAGAGAAAAAAGAGAAAGGTAATTTATGACGGCTATTTTAAGGTGGCTTTAATTAGGGTCTGGGAAGTCCTGGATTATCCTTGTGGCCAGAGACTGGAACCTTCACTTAGAGAAACTAATATCGTTGATAAATTAAGAGAGTTAAAGGAATTGGTCTGTTCTGATGAGGTAGCTAAAAAACTAAAGAAGATTTGTGCTAAGACTGTTGATACCAAACTGAGACATGAGAAAGAAGTAATTCACCAACTCCAAAGAAAAGGTCAACCCAGGTCCACTTCTCTATTGTTAAAGAAAATTCCTATTAAGATCCACGGTGAACTGGATAATCAACAATTAGGCAATATCCAGATAGATTATGTAGAGCATTGTGGTTCCTCAGCTGCTGGTGAGTTTGTCTGTACCATAGACTGCCCAGACATTGCTTCTGGCTGGGAGGAATGGGAAGCAGTAATGGGCAGAGGTCAGATTCCTACTAAAGAAGGTTTAGATAAGGCCAGAAATCGTTCTCCCTTTGAATGGAAAGAAATTCATTCTGACACTGATAAGGGATTTGTTAATGCTCATTTGGTTAAATACTCTGAGGAAACCAATCTGAGATTCTCCAGATCCAGACCTTACAGAAAGAATGATAACTGTTATGTGGAACAGAAAAACTGGTTCTCAATTAGAAAGAGAGTTGGTTATCTCAGATTTGATACAGAGAAAGAAAGAGATCTCTTAAATGATCTTTACCGAAATGAATTAAGACTCTACAAGAATTTCTTTCTACCAAGAATGAAGCTGAAAGAGAAAATCAGAATAGGAGCTAAAGTCTATCGTAAATATTATCCAGCCAAAACTCCTTATCAGTATCTAATGGAATCAGATCAGGTTCCAGAAGAGAAAAAGAAAGAGTTGAAAGAAATATATTTATCTCTTAATCCGGCTGAATTGAAAAGAGCTATTGAAGCAAAACTTGATAATCTCTACAAGGTCTACCAGCGAAAACAAAGGTCGGCTGAGGTTATTCCATTTAAAAGATTAAGATCTCGTTTAGTGTCAAATTATATTACAGAACAAGATTTAATTCGGTGTCATA
>JBFLXS010000677.1 GCA_040755795.1 bacterium
CTGGTATTAATGAAACAGGACAAAGTACTACGACATGTATTGGTGTAAACAATGTAGTCGCAGAGTGGTGGAGAGGGATACTTAGGGATGCAGGTATTGCTATTGAAGGAGGCATTGCAGCAGTTGGCTTTCTCCCAGGTGGCCAAGTAATTGAAACTGTTTATGACATCTTCAGTGCTGCCAGTGGATATAGTTTTGGAGGAGAACTTACTCCTACTCAAAGGGCATTAGTTGCTGGAGCGATATTCGTTCCTGGAGTTTCAGGCGTATTAGTTAAAAATGCTGGGAAGGTAGTTGAAGAAGCCTTAAGGATTGGAGGAAAACATTCAGGATTATTAGAGAACTATGCAAAACGCACTCCAGAGGAGATTCAGAAAGCTTTTAAAAGTTACCAGAAACAAGTCGCTCTTCATCAGGAAAAACTTGCAAATCCTGCAAAATTTGCTGAAAATTGGGATAAGATGAGCGAGCGAGAACGAGCAGGACTCCTTGCAAAATGGAATGAAGATGTAATACGAAATCAAGAGTTAGCTGAGATTATGCAGTATCTTTTGCAGGCAAAAGGAGGAAAGTGAAAAATGAATGTGGATGGAAGTAAATACAAATGTTATCTTTTTGATTTAGGGTTTTATATAAAAGAACGAGCACTAAAAGCAAAGGAAGAAAGAAATAAGGAGATACCCAATACACCAGGATATGAATTTCAATGTGGACGAATTATTGCTTTTAATGAGGTAATTTCAATAATGCAGCAGTGTGCTAAAGGATTTGATATTCCTCTTCAAGATTTAAATATGAAGGATATTGAACCTGACCGAGACTTTACTTGAGATTGGTAGATAAACTAAAATCCTCCTCCCTATCAACCTCAGGCTATGATCCTGTGCGGTGGGACTCCATCATCCAAGAAAACGAGAGAACGAAGGTTGCCCCCCTCTACTCTGTTAGAAAGTATTAAAGAAACAGATTGATCTTCAACAATGGCAATTAAACCAGATAGAAAATATGCAAACAGAGATATTAAAACAGATTGAAAAGATAAATAAAGAACTTAATCTTCAATAAGGAGGAGAGATCTAATGTTTTATGAATTGGATCATGAGGAGAACTATTTAGGGGCTGACTGGGCAGATGGGATGGATTTAGAACAGATAATCTGTCCAAAAGAGAAAAGCCACATGAGAGGGGGAAAAAGGATAGGAGATTTAATGATAGAATTGCCATCTCCTAATATTAAAGATTTTGTATGGATAGTGTTTGGTGGCGAGTGTTTAATTACGGATAAGGTAGCAGGGTTATTCAAAGAGGCAGGGTTTACAGGGTATGAGTTAAAGCCAGTCACTGTAAAGAAAGTAAAAAGGATGGGGAAAGAACCAAAACCAATCCCTCAATTATGGGAGATGGTAATTACAGGCTGGG
>JBFLXS010000678.1 GCA_040755795.1 bacterium
TGCCAAATATCTGTAATACATATTGATTCTGTTCATCTTTGACCCTAAAATTAATGTAGCGACAATCAGTGGGATATGTTGTTTGCTCAGCTTTTATCTTTGTCTCAAAGATAAAGTCTGAATATATGCCATCTATTTTAGCTTTGGCCAAATCTGTTATATTCCCTTGAGTATATACTCCATCCGTTAGCGTCCACTGCCCACTTACTGGAGTTAAGTCATATATCCTTTTACCTCTATTTAACTCCTTAAAATTAAAGGTATTTAGTAGGATAGGGGTATCTTTTTCAATACCTAATGCCTCAATGGTCTTATCACCTTTTATCTCTTGTTTTACTCCACTTTGCATCAGATAAATCTTATCACCCGCTTGGTTTTTTATTACAGTCCCATTTGGATATTTAACTTCATCAAATGTCATAACAGTATCAAGTTTTTCTAACTCTTGTTTAGTGACATTTATTACTGGGTCAATATCTACATTAAATCTAAGTGCCCCGGCAGTGTCCATTCTTTCTTTACCTGCTTCTACTCCTTGGTTATCAAGTGCACCACCGATATTTTGATTTGAACCACGATCATATTTTACTTGAGTAAGGTCCTCTGCATGAATTATTTTTTGACTATCTTTATTATTACTACCTACTTTAATATAATCTATCCATAATTCACGGTTGGCAGTAGTTTGATGTAATATTTGAGAGTAGTACTCGTAAGTTGTGCCAGTAAGAGAGCGATCTTTATCCACCCAGGTGGATAACCAACTGTATATATCCTGGTCATTAGGATAGACAACATCTATTTTATGGTTGCCTGAAGATAATGGCACAGTAACAGTGTAGTCTTTGTATTCATCCGTTACAAACCATTCTTTTACTACCTGGCCATCAACACGCAATTGGATTAAAGGGAATGAACCGCCAGATTGAGTGCCTTTTGCCTTGACTGAGATAGTGTAAGGCTTGACATCTAAACCATGTGCCTTCAGTGTCATCTCATCTGGTAGTTCAATCTTTTTGTCCATCGTGGTGTAGTAATATTTATCGCCTGATTTGAGTATAGAACCGTTTGGATATTCTAAGTGAGGGAAAGGTTCTGAATCATCAGTGATACCTTGTAATTTTGAAAATGGGACTGGTTTGACCTTTGAAATATCTAATTCTAAACTCTCTAATGTCTTTGTATCTGGAATAAGTTTTTTCTCACCTGCTGGTGTTATCATGTAGTATTGTTCATCATTAGTTTCAGAGTTTTTCAGGATAGTGCCAATGGGGTATTCTAAGTGTGGTACAGGATTACCTTCTGGAATTTCTTCTAATTCTGAGGCAAATATTTCAGTTGGTTCTGTTTCGTCAAGGTCTAAGTTTCGTAAGGTTAATTCATTTGGTATATGACGAGCTAACCCAAAAGCCATAA
>JBFLXS010000679.1 GCA_040755795.1 bacterium
ATTTACTATTATCGGCAGAAAACCATTTTAAGATAATACTTCTTAATATAAAAAACCTGAAATATAGGCTTAAATTTACTCAAAATAAAATTAATGACTTCTAATTAAGGAGTATCGAAATCAGCGTACTAATACTATTATTACTTATTTTTTGTAGTATCCTTAACCTAAAGGTAGTAAAATCGCCATTCTGCAAGTTCGTTAATGTCAAATGAAACTAAAGCACAAGAAAACTCTCTATCTCTTTGGTACCCATTAATTCTACTACCAAAAAGTAAGTAGTAGTAGTTTTTTTGTCTTTTTTTAATTCGTAACCTAAAGGTAAGGTAGTAAAATCGCCATTCTGCAAATTCGTTAATGTCAACTCAACTACCACCAGCTAAAGCAGGTGGGTTGAATGTCGGCTAAAGCCGACCGAAGCATCCCGTCCGCTGAAGCCTGATCATAAAACACACTTAACTCCGTGGGTATATTAGTGTTATAATAGACCACATGAAGATATGTGGTCAGGATTTTCGCAAGATATATTAAATCGGGTTCAAGTGGGAGTAGAATTGGAGATGGAGATTTCGTGGTGTGCTCTGTCATGGCGAGTATCCGAGTGGTTGAATTAGGGCTCGTCGAGGGGAGGCTGACAGGAAGGCAGTTAAGGTAGCAGATAATGGTGATATAGTTGTTGTCCTTATTGGCACAGAAGATGCAACGGTGAAGTATTTCTACCGTGAGATGTCGCATAGAATAAGATTACAACCTGCTAATTCCAAGTAAGTTTTCAGTAATCAGGTATCAGCACTCAGTTAACACCAGGAGAGTCACGGCAGTAATGAATATTACTACTCTATTTGTTCCCTTATTTTGATGTCCCTAATTCTCTTAAAAGTTGAGCATTGAACACTGATACCTGACACCTGTTAACTGAATGCTTACAATTCCAATATGAAGCCAATAATCGTCCAGGCAGAGGATATTAAATTGGAGGGAAAGGTCATTGGTCTGTACAGGAGATTTTAGCGAGGGGTATTTTTTTAACTATTCCCGCGTGTTTGCAGTGGTGTTTTAGATTCCATCGAGAATTACTGGGAGATTTAGCCGCATGTGCTGCTGATACGCTGACTTACTATATGCAACAGATGAGTGGGCACAAAGAGGCATATCCTGGAATAGTAGCGGTTATTCAAACTGCGGGTGATAGACTTACCTGGAATCCGCATATCCATATTATCGCTACGGTGGGGTGTCTTGCACCTGATAGAAGATACTATCGAGCAGGATATTTACCTTATGATATTTGAGAGCGTTGCAAATGACTTTTAGTTATGGTGTAGGTTTGGAAGAGTTTTGGGTGATAAAAGATGCCAGAGATATAAAAAAGAGATAATCTGCTTAGTTGACATCAAGAGGAGGAAATG
>JBFLXS010000680.1 GCA_040755795.1 bacterium
TAATAATGTAAAATGGGCAATGTAAAATGAAAAATGTAAAATGAGAGGATGGATGAAATGAAAGATGATGATATTACTGAAAGACTAATTGACTTTACAGAATTGACTTTTAAATTTTTAATTGCTCATTTTACATTTTACAGTTATTTTTTAAGTAGCTGAACGCTTACAATTTTTCTTTGCTGGTCATTCTTTACAAGATACGCGGTTTTTTTGGGTTCTGTCTTGAGCCAGAGAGCCTGTAACAATTCTGCGGTCCTGCCACATTGATCTGGCTCATAGTCCTGGAGTATCTCCCTTGTTTGGTTAAGTATCAGTTTCTTATCCATTGTTTACCCCCTTACAAATCGGATCACTATCCATTATGTTATTACCTGTCAGTCTAACAATACCTCTACAACCAAAACAATTATCTATAATCTTACATTGAGCACAGTTTCCCTCTATTGTCTTCTTAATAGTATCCAGGTAACTTAACATTCGGTAATAATTTGATTTAAAATCTTGATCCAGTTTAAACCCTGGTTCATCTAAAAAGCAACAAGGATAAAAGCACCCATCAGGTTTTAATATTAAAAAATCTTTACCTGCCTGACATCCGAAAATACCATGTTTAGATAACTCAAGGGAAGAGATATTATTAAAAAGGGCAGAAAATCCGCAATCAACCCTGAATTCAATTGAAGGATAAATCTTCCTCATCTTGAAGATTTGTTCCCTGACCAATCCTGGATAATCTTCAGGATATTCTTCCTTTATTTTGGGTCTAATGATGATAATCCTTCTGAGTTCAAGGGTTTTAATCAATTTAGCCATCCTGGGTAAATCACCCAGATTCTCCACAAATAACAAATAATTTATACCAACATCGATCTGGCTTGACTTAAGGATTTCGATTGTCCTGATGGCGTCCTTAAAAGACCTCCTGTCCCTTGTCTGGCTATTTATCGATTGGCTCGACCCATTCAAAGATACCTGAATGCTACTTACATACCCCTTTATCTTGCTTGCCAATTCTTTAGTTACCAGGCTGCCATTTGTGGTTATATTTATTACGAATTCATAATCTGAGGCATATCGCAAAAACTCCATAAGGTGAGGATATAGTAAAGGCTCACCACCTCCAACAGCTAATTGCAAGACTCCATTCCTCTTTAAGGCATCCAGATAGGTTTTTAATAGCAGGATATCTATCTCATAGTTATTCTTATCAGAGTAACAATACCGACAATGATAATTGCACCTCTGGGTCAGGAGGATATGAATCTTGGCCGGCAGAAAGCCATTAACCCTCCGGATATAAGGGTATCTTGATAAGAGGTGAAGCAGCGTACTCTTAGCTAATCCAACACATAGTCCGGTTCTTTTGTTAAAAAGCTGGGGACCATCTTCCTTTATTTTTAAGA
>JBFLXS010000681.1 GCA_040755795.1 bacterium
TATATAGTATTCCCTCCTCTTGATGTCAACTAAGCAAATTATTTCTTTTTTGTCGCTTTGGCATCTTTTATCACCCAAAACTCTCCCAAACCCACACCATAACTAAAAGTCATTTGCAACGCTCTCTTTTTATTTCTAATTCAAACATATACTCACCGTTAACCTTTTTCCAATTAACTCCTCCATCATATGATACAAAAGATCTCTCATAATTATAATAATTGTCCACAGGAATCTCTAAATATGCATCTTCTATTGGATACAAGGTA
This sequence comes from bacterium, assembly GCA_040755795.1. NCBI lineage: Bacteria > bacterium. The sequence continues at coordinate 270 of JBFLXS010000681.1, forward strand.
AAGGTATTAAGTCCCCTCTTTAATAGAGAAGGTGGAATTGGACCAATACTTATTTTACCAAGTAATCCTTCTAAAAGAAAGAATTTTTCACAAGGTATTTTAAACAATTCTGTCTCATTAACCTTAAATATTACACTTCCTATTTTCTTGCCACTTAAAATTAACCAAAGATGACATTCTTTCATCTTTGAAATATCCTTATTAATAAAAATTTCTTTTTTTAGAATTACTGAAGATTCTTTTAATGATATACTTTTACCTCCATGCCAGTCATCGCTACTATCTCTAATGATAAATCCCTCTTCAGTTTTAATATAAGTTCCATAAGGTGGGATTGGTTGAAGTTTTTTGATTATGAGTTGAGAATTTACCACTCCTGTAAAAATAATCAATAAAATACCTGGCAAAATAATCTTTTTATACTCCTTAAACTTAAACCTTTCATAAAAATAATAAATAGTAAATCCTCCAAATAATGCTAAGCAAGGAATTATTGGTGGACGGTACCGACCAACTACTACAAAAGCTATTACTGAAAAACTATACGCAAAAATAAAAAGATAAAGTAGAAGAAACTTTTGCCAGTAGTGGTTTAAAAAGAAGAATAAACCTGTCAAGCCTATAATAGCTACCCCCCCAAAGGTAATAATAAAGGGTAATTTCAATAAAGACCTAAATCTATTTCTTGCAATATCATAATTTACCTGATGAGGAATATCCCAACTACCCCAAAATAATAAAAACTTTTTAAGCTCTAGTTTTATAAATTTCACAGGTTCTCTTTTTACAAAATCTAATACATCAGCTAAATAAAGGTTTTTCTCTTCCTTTTTCATCTTCTCTTGAAGTTTATCTAAGTATTGGTCCCAATGATGAACATCAAATGCCCCTGTTGCATGCTCATTATTACCTATCCAAAATTGAAATCCGCCAGCAGTAGTTAGTAAGATAAATTTACCTCCATAAAGACAGTTGCGAATAGTAACAGGTGAGATAGTCATAAAGAATGCTAATAATACAATCGCATATTTAGCTATTATCTCTTTCTTTGGTATCTTATAGGTAATAAGCATCCATATCAGAATAAATGGCAGAAAGACAATCGTATTAGGTTGAGAAAGAGTAGCTAATCCCA
>JBFLXS010000682.1 GCA_040755795.1 bacterium
AAAAAAAATAATAAGTCTATAAAAATTATTTATATGCTTTACCTCTTTCCACAAAACTGACAAATTGTTGTGCCCACTGTGGGACTCCGAGGCTGTGGAAATGAGTATATGAGGCAATAACATTTTTATAGATAATTCCATCGTGCCTACCATTTACACCTTTACCACGAATAACATTATAGCCAAAATTCATCTGAACAGGATTAATAATCTGTGAATAGTGGAACTCATGGCCTCTAATTTTTCCATCGAAATTAAACCACTGATTTTTAGTGGTGGTTTGCAAAATTACATAACCGTGTCCTTGCGGTTTTTCATACACACAAATATCACACGGAATAGCACCGACCATTTCTTTAGTTATGCCCTGATAAGATATATTTCTGGCTAAATACATTAAACCACCGCATTCTGCATAGACTGGTATTCCTTGTTCTATAGAGGTGCGAATATCTGTTAGCAATGGTTTATTTTTGGATAAACTTTCGATGAATATTTCCGGAAAACCACCTCCAAAATACAACCCATCTACTTGAGGCAATTTATCATCAGTCAAGGTATTGAATGGCACAAGCTCTGCCCCTGCTCTGGCAAGTGCGTCCAAATTCTCTTTGTAATAAAAGGTAAATACCGGGTCTCTGGATATGCCTATTTTGACCACTGGCGAAGGTATTTGATACTCTTGTTTTTTTAATGTAGGTAAAGAAAAGGCATATCTTGAAAGGCTAATAACCTTATCTAAATCTACATAATTTTGTATTACTGTGGCAATAGATTCAATTACAGAAATGAGATGTAAATCTTCTTTGATTGGAATTAATCCTAAATGTCGCTCTTTAATTTCAATCTCTGGTAGTCTTGGTATAGCACCTAAAACCTCTAAATCAGAATGTTTGCGAATGGCTTCTTTTAGCTTTACCTCATGTCGTGTCGAGGCAACATTATTTAAAATTATGCCTGAAATTAAATTATCCGGGTCAAAATGTTGATAACCAAAGACAAGCGGGGCAATGCCGTAAGTCATTCGACTGGCATCAATAACTAATAAAACTGGGGTTTTGAGGATTTTAGATAAATATGAGGTGCTATCTTTACCATCAATATCCAGGCCATCATAAAAACCCATATTCCCTTCGATGAGGCTTAAATCTGTATTCTGACTTGCCTGCTGGAAAGCCTCGCATATTTTTTTCTCTCCCATCATAAAGAAATCCAGATTAAGACATTCCTTTCCTGCGGCGGCTGTTAGCCACATTGGGTCGATATAATCAGGTCCCTTTTTAAAAGGCTGGATGATTAGCCCACGCTTTCTCAAAGCCGCACATAACCCAATACATATCGTTGTCTTTCCTGAACTTCTATGAGCTGCCGAAATGATAATTCTGGACATTTATTCTTCTTTA
>JBFLXS010000683.1 GCA_040755795.1 bacterium
GGCTCATCCTTTAGCCTAAGAAACTTTGGAATCTTAAAGGAAATTTTCCTCTCTCGCTTTTTTTTGCCTTTTGCCTTTTCCTTATGTCCTCTAACTTTCTTCTCCATATCTCCACCTCATTACTCATCAATTTATCATGGTGAGCTTGTCGAACCATTATACCACGCCTTTCTTTCCTCTGTCAACACAAAAAACATCTTAAATTGTCAAAGAGCAAAGTTGTAAATAGGTCTGCATCAAAATTTGTAACCTGTGCGGTTAAATGTAAAATGGATAATGTCCAATGAGAAATATAAAATGAAAATGTATAACTGAAAGGTAATGAGTCTTGCGAAGTACTAAAATTTCCCATTTTTCATTTCCTATTTTACATTTTACATTTATTTTCCCTTTGCGTCTCTGCGATGAATTAGTTTAATCGCACAGGTCGAAAATTTGTAACTGTTCACCGCCGAAGCACAGAGTCCGCGGAGATATTATTATCCTCCTGGTTTCCTCTCTGTATCTCTGCGTCTCTGCGGTTCATTTTCTTATCCCTAATAGTTCCAAAAACAATTACTCACCCTTTAATCCTCAGCTTTTTCAAAGGAACCGCCCCAAATCCAACCCTGTCTGCCTTTATATACCCCTTCGCTAGTAACTACCACCCTGTAAAACCCCTTTTTCTCTTCTCCAAGATATTCAATCTGAGTTCCTTTCTCAAGGGAATATGTCTGCCGACTCTTAGGAGTGCCTATTCTCAACCAAACCCGGTTACCACCGCTAACACTTCCTTCAGTAACTTTATATCTCTCCCCTTTTATCCATTGCGTGATTTCCTTTGATGGTTTTTTAATCGTTTCTATAGTTTTGATAGTTTCTTTGGGCAATTCACTTACCTTTTTCTCTACCTCCTGTTCAGGTAGAGATGTTGTCTTTTCTGGAATTGTTTGCTTTGATTCTTTAGAAAGTATCTTACTTTCTACAGGCTCACTAAGTTTAAATTGCAAGGAGAACCGATGGACATCTCCCATCTGCTCATAAGGTAAAAAACCGTAGTCAAGATAAAAGTTTTTCACTCTAAAACCACAGCCTAAACTAATACCATTCCCTACATCATTCTTTGAATTATACCCGGCTCTAACAAATAAATTATTAGTGGCTTGATATTCTGTACCAACTCCAAAATTTATATCATTATCAACTGGTCGATTTATATCTAAGGCTAAGATGACTCGATTATCTAATAATTTATATCCCAGACCAAGTTTTAAATTTAGGGGTAATTCTTCCTTTTCTTTGATAAATTTAATCCTTGTCCCAAGATTAGATACACACGCACCAAGTGATAGATTATCCTGCTTAAATAATATACCTACATCTACTGCTGATGAAGAGGAAATCTCATCCTCTAAT
>JBFLXS010000684.1 GCA_040755795.1 bacterium
TATTATTAAAAAAATTGAAATTAATAGAAACTAATAGAAATTTATGGAAATTTGTTGTTTTCCACAATCAATTTCTACCTATTTCTATAAATTTCAATCTATTTCTATTATCTTATCTCCATATCACCCTTATCTCCTTATCCCCTTTCTTACAATTTTGATATATAGCCTGAACGGTTACGGAATTTGGAATTTGGGATTTGGAATTTCATAGCCATATCTGGGTCAAATTTCGATTAATAAGTGCTATAGATGTAACTGTTCTTTCTGACAAAAATCGAAAAAAATACTTGACTTTTGTTAAAATATATGGTATATTAAATAGTAAGGGTTCAGGGAGGATAAAAATAAGGAGAAAGGGAGAAGATGGAGAAGTGGAGAAAAGAAGAGTTAACTGATAGGATTATTAATGCCTGTATTAATGTCCATAAAAAGTTAGTGTCGTATTGAGTAAGTTTTGCACGGGGCATCATCAGATTTCGGTAAGCGTTCAGCCACAGAGGCACAGAGTTCACAGAGAATTAAGGCAATTAGCCACAAATGCACACGAATTAACCTCTGACATCCCATAAATGTAGTGCAAATCTTTAGGTTCGCCTTTTGGCTTGCTAGAAGCGAGGCTAAAGCCTCGTACTACAAATTTTTTTGTATTTGTGTTCATTCGTAGTTATATATTCCCTCTGTGTTCTCTGTGACTCTGTGGCTATATCTTGAACGGTTACCTTTAATCTTTGTGTCCTGGTGTCTTTGTGGCTGAACAATTACAAAAAGGAGGTTGGTTAAAATGTTAAAACAAAATAATAGTTGTAAGTATAAGAGAGAGAGAGGTTACGAAAGAAAAGAAGTTTTAAGTGGAGGTTTTTTATGTTTTTTAAGCAGGCTGATAGTATTAATTGCCTGCTTTATTTGTCTTATAGGGGGTTATGCCTTCGGAGCAACCTATGAATCACAGCAAGCAAGTCCTGCGGCTGCATTAGGGGCATTGTCCTCTGGCAGTGGCCCCCTACCCCAAGCAGCAGACTTCCAACCGCGTGTTCAAGGACAAGGAGCTGACTTGTATACCGGGGATATGAATTTACCTATTCCTTTATTTACAGTGCCAGGCAGAGGCGGTCTAAATCACCCGATTGACCTTTCTTATCAAGCCGGGATTAAAGTAGACCAGGAGGCATCCTGGGTTGGACTTGGGTGGAATTTAACTCCAGGGGCTATTACTCGCAATGTAATTGGCTGGCCAGATGATTACTTAAAAGGCGAAGCCAAACTTAAAATCTCTAAAAATGATTTTATAAAAGATATAGATGGATTTTTATACACAAACGATACTGCTTCTTATGTTATAGAAAATGACCCTAATACATATGTTGCTTATGATGATAATTTCTATGG
>JBFLXS010000685.1 GCA_040755795.1 bacterium
TTCTAAGCCATTGGTCAAACTCAACGGCATCGTTATATTTCATCGCAATGCCGAAGTAGTTCATCCATCCTTGAAGATAGGTTCGGATTTCTCCGTACCTGCGTTGCATAGAGATACCCCAACTAAAATAAATAGGGACACATCCAATAAATAGGGACACATCCCATTTTCTAAATAAAAATAAATAGGGACACATCCCATTTTCTTGACACTCAACACAATAATCTATAGAATTCTGTATGCCGAGGATTGGGCGGGCAGTTGCAGCGGGATTTCCGCACCATGTAATACAGAGAGGAAACAACAGAGAGCATGTTTTCTTTGATGCAAATGACCGCAAGCAGTATCTGTCATTGCTGAAGAAATACTCTATGAAGTGGGAATCTCCGATAATGGCATACTGCCTTATGAGTAATCATATACATCTTCTGACAAAACCAAAGTCTGAGGAATCATTATATAAAATGATGCAGGGTCTTACCCTATGCTATACGCAATATATAAACAGGACATATAAACGGACAGGCAGGCTGTGGGAAAGCCGCTATCATTCATGCATTGTGGATCAGGAGAAATATTTATGGGCTGTTGCCAGGTATGTTGAGCAAAATCCCCTGCGTGCTGGGATGGTTAAGAAACCCGAAGATTACCCCTATTCAAGCGCACGCGCACATGTAAACGGCAGCAAAGATTCTGTTGTGGGAGAAGAACTCTTCAGTGACGACCGGAGGGAGGATTATATACTGTTGTTGCGCTCTGATATTCCCAGAAAAGAAATTGAACATCTGCGGTACGTGACAAAAACTGGAAGACCTTTTGGGAATGAGAGGTTTGTAGTCGAGATGGAAAAGAAGCTTGAAAGAAGGCTTTTGCAGCGTCCAAAGGGAAGACCAAAAAAGGAAACTCCTTAAAATGGGATGTGTCCCTATTTAATTAATTAATTATTTAATTCTAAAAAGTACGGAAAGAAGGCGGAGCTCAGATCAAGAACGATTTCACCAAGTGGCAACTGGAATACGGATATTTTTGACTGTAAATAATAGGCATAACTAATCACTACCTTTAGACGTCAGGTTGAAAAATGGTATAATTTTTCAATGAAATATACTCAATACTTTTTATTTATCAAACAGCGTCCTGATAGGGCAATTATCAAAGATGAATGGATATCGGATACAATTAAAAATCCTGTGAAAACAGAAGTTCAGAGCGATAGAAGAATAAGGAAATGGAAATTCATCGAAGAAGTAGGGAGATATTTAAGAGTAATCCTTTTAGAGGACGGAGAAACCGTTCATAATGCCTTTTTTGATAGAAACTTTAAGGAGGGAAAATAAAAATGAAAATTAGGTATTTCTCGGATACAGATACGGCCTTGATTGAGTTT
>JBFLXS010000686.1 GCA_040755795.1 bacterium
TATTACACTTATTTTTCGCGCTAAGGCAAAATCAGTTGATTTTTGAAAATTTGGGCCTTTATTTTAAGCCTTTACTTAGTAAAAGCAACTGAAAATCGCTTAGCGCGAAATATGGGATTACACCACGTTTTTAGAGAAATTGTTAATTATAGCTAAAGAGAAGTTTTGAGTGCAAAAGTTGAGTAAATATATTATTTATGAGAACCAAAGAAACAATTTTTTATCTATTTTTGTTATCAGTGTTTGTTTTTCAATTTCTCCCCCTAATAAGTGGGGCAGAAAATTGTAATGGATTATGTGATCCTTTGAATTTGCCAGAAGAAAAGCCAATAGCAGTTTTGGCAGGAAAAGTAATCAATGTTATTCTTGGCATTGTTGGCTCTTTGGCTTTGATAATGTTTATTTATGGAGGCATTACTTGGATGACAGCAGGAGGTAATGAGCAAAGAGTAAAAACAGGTCGGAATATTTTGGTTTGGACTGTTTTAGGATTAGTAGTAATCTTTAGCAGCTATGCTATTTTAAAATTTGTCTTTCAGGCATTAGGAGTTGACTAAAATAGTATTATTTGCTATAATTAAAGTAGAAATCACTAATTACTAAACTTTTGTATTAACAGATTAGTGGTTGATCTCCGGAAGGGAGGTGAGAAAATGAAAATCACCAAAAAACATCTCTTAGCTACTTTGCTTAGCTTGACTTTGATAATGGTTTTGATCAGTCCATCGTTAGTTCTTGTTGGAGCTAAGTCCGAATGTACAGGCATTACTGATGATCTTGAAAGATTAAGATGCGAAGCTGGCTATAAAGAAGATACAGATTTGGTTACAACTATAGGTATAGTAATTAATGTTATTCTAGGGCTTTTAGGAGTAGTAGCTGTAGTAATCATTATTATTGGAGGCTTTAAGTGGATGACTGCTGGAGGGAATGATGAAAAGATTAGTGAGGCTAAGAAATTAATCGGTCAGGGAGTTATTGGTTTGATTATCGTTCTAGCTGCCTATGCTATTGCTAGATTTGTCATGGATAAGTTAAAGCCGGAATTTTTAGAATAGTAGATCGCTAATCATTCGCAAATTTATTTGCTAATATTCGCGAATAATTATTTGCATTGATTAGCGATCTTTAGGAGTTCGGGTCTTACCCCGTAAAATTATGTTTATCACAAAAAAACACATCTTTACTCTTCTGCTTAGCTTAGTGATTACTTCTTTACCTCTGGTAATGTTGGCGGATATACCAAAACCTCTTGAAGAATTAGAGGAGATAGGAGGAGCAGCTGGCTATAAACCTGTTACTGAAGATAAACCTTTAGAACTTGTAGGATATATTGAGGTCATTGCGACCTACCGCAAAAGTGTCTTAAGTTGATTAAAGTGTA
>JBFLXS010000687.1 GCA_040755795.1 bacterium
AGATTGAAATACAAAGTGTTAGCAAAAAACGCAAAAGTTTAGTTCTTTAGAATGTTAATGGTTACAAATATTGACGAATAGCAAAGAAATCCGTGGTGTCTGAAAATAACGCTAATAGTGAAATCTAGTCAATAGGGGAGTCACATCTTGAATTGTGAATTAAAACTTGACAAAATCATTTATTCATGATATACTTTTACCATTATGGCAAGGGACTGGAGAATACAATAGGAAGGAAAGGTTAAAGAACTTCTTCATTTGGTGTTACAGTCCTCTATTTCTAATTCACAATTTAAGATGTGACCCCCTATTGACTCCAAGATGTGACCCCCTATTGACTGACCCCCTATTGACTCTTTCATTTCAGACCGATTAAAGAAAACTATGATTGAAAGAGGTGTTACTGGATGCGATTTTCGTGAAGTAAAGATTTCATAGCGATAAGGTCAGAGACAATATTCTGCTATCTTGTTCTTTTAGTGATTTTGAGAGAAACCAGACGCATATATTTTTCCCCATTTTATCATAAAAAATGGGGGGAGGCAAGCCAAATGGACATAACTATTTGAAAATATAGAGAGTTAAGAGAAATTTAGGTAAAAAATTTTGACATTACCAGTTTTTATTGAAGGAAGGCAATTAATGAAGTCAATAACGAAACTTTTCTTAATCTTTAATTTGAGTTTTATATCTTTGTTATTTATTGTGGTAACAACATGGGCTAATAATCCACCTAATAAACCAAGTGCTCCCTTCCCATCAGATGGAGCTACTAATCAAAACCTTAGTATAACTTTAAGCTGGACGGGTGGAGATGCTGATTCAACTGATACCGTTACCTATAATATCTACTTTGGAACAATTACCCCGCCACCACAAATTTGTAATAATCAGACAGAAACTACCTATAGTGTAACTCAATTAGCTTCTGGCATGTGGTATTACTGGCAAGTAGTTGCCACAGATAATTATGGCTCTTCTACCATCGGTTCTATTTGGAAATTTAAGACTATCTCAGAGCAACCTCCTGGTACCCCAACCAATCTTATTGCCACAGCAGTATCATGGAATCAAATAAATCTTTCCTGGCAAGATAAATCTGATGATGAAACAGAATTCAGAATAGAAAGAAAAACAGGTATAAATGGAAACTATGGAACAATAACTACGGTAGGAGCAAATATTACCTCCTTTCAAGATAAAGGGTTAGAGCAAACGACTACTTATTATTATCGTGTCAAGGCTTATAATTCTTATAACGGAACTTCCCCCTAAAAATTACCTAAAAAATAGACTTAAGTCTATGTATATCAATGGGATACGACTAAAATATGTTCAAAAAATGTGCCTACGAATATTTACAATTTTAGTAAAAATAATACTT
>JBFLXS010000688.1 GCA_040755795.1 bacterium
AAATTAAATAGGGCTTCACGAAATTAAAACTAAGTAAAAGTAATGGGTTAATTGGTAACTAATTACCATTCACCAGTTACCAATTACCAAAATTAAGGAGGTAGATTTAAAATGGGTAAAAGAAGTTTAAAGGGAAATTCAAGAGGGACAGGGATTAAGAAGATAATGTGTAGTATTGCGGTGATGTGTGTCTTGCTATGCAGTAGCACTATAGCCCAGGGTATAGAATGGCAATGGCCATGGCTAAAAGCTAAGGAGCAAAAGACTAAGCAGGAAAAGGTGGTAAAAAAGAAAAATCTACAACTTAGACCAAAACAAATCGGCACGCCGACTGTTCAGGCATTGCTGGATAAAGTCAAGGAGAATTATCAGAAGATTCAAGATTTGAAGGCGGATTGTAATCAGAAAATATGGTATTCTGAATTTGCTAAGTGGTTAGGGATAATAGGTGATTTGATTGAAGAAGATGATAAGTTTTTGTTTAAAGCACCTGATAAACTTAAGTGGATTTATGATGACCCGGCTATAAGTCCGACGATTATAAAAAATCATACTCATTATCAAAAGGTAGGTCCTGAGAAGAAAGACTGGATATATAGATTACCATGGTATTTTTTGTTAGACCCAGATATGCTTCCTTTCTACTGGCGGTTGGATGAGATAATGACTAAGTTTGATACGAAGGTGATTGATAATCCTCAAACTGATATCTGGGTGATTGAGGCGGTGCCGAAAGCAAGTAATCCGAAGGATGAGTATAATTATCCCCATCCCAAAAGTAAAATAATGGTTTTTGTTGATTATTATAAAGGTGTAATTACAAAAACTGATAGATATGCTGACTATACTAATTTTCATCCTGATATTCCTGATGGTTTTCGTCTAATTTGGCGAGGAGAAAATCAGGAATTTATGTTAATTAGTAATACTTGGATACCAACAAAATTTATTACAACTAAATTCACTATACCTAAATTTAGACCAGAGGAAGTCAAAGAAGAAATTATACTTAGTGATATTCAGATAAATACTGGTATTCCAGATAGTGAATTTGAGTATTAGGTAAGTAGTTAAGTATTTTGGAGGTGAACAATTATGGTCAAAAGAATTATATTCTTATGTTTAATAAGTTGTTTCTTATGGTCAAGTCCTGTTTGGGCTAAAAATCCTGTGCTTTTACTCCCAGGAATCAACTCTGATTCAGAACAAGTATATAAAAAGGGGTGTTTAATAACTACCTTAAAAAATGCAGGGGAGAGCGTTGCAAATGACTTTTAGTTATGGTGCGGGTTGGGGAGAGTTTTGGGTGATAAAAGATGCCAAAGATATAGAAAAGAGATAATCTGCTTAATTGACATCAAGATGAGAAGGTGTTATATA
>JBFLXS010000689.1 GCA_040755795.1 bacterium
GGATAATGACTTTATTTAGTTGTAAATTACAGGGCAAAAAAGCTAATAAAGGTAAACAGATGATCAGGGAGTTGATTTCTGATGATAACAGGAGTCAAAGTCAGGTTAATTCCTGATAAAGAGCAAGAGAAATTATTGTGGCAGTCATCCGGTACGGCAAGATGGGCATACAATTGGTGTTTGGATAAGCAAATTAATAATTATAAAAATGGTGGTAAATTTATACCGGATGGAGTAATGAGGAAAGAATTGACTGAATTAAAGAAATCAGAAGAATATAAATGGTTAAATAATATATCTGCACAAATCCCAAAACAGGCGATAAAAGACTGTTGCAATGCTTTTAAGAAATTTTTTAATAAGGAGTCAAACTTCCCTAAATTTAAGAGTAGAAAGAAGTCAATACCATCTTTCTATAATGATACTCATAAATTATCAGTAAAAGAAACATCAGTTCTTATAGAAAAAGTAGGATGGATTGAATTGTCGGAAGACAATAGAATTCCGGTAAAATCAGATAAGATAAAATATTATAATCCGAGGATAACTCATGATGGGAAATACTGGTATATATCTGCAGGTATTGATGAGAAAGTTGATGGTCGGGAATTATCTGATAAATCTATAGGAATCGATGTGGGAATTAGCTCTCTGGCTATATGCAGTAATGGTATAAAATTTAAGAACATTAATAAGACTAAAAAGGTTAAGAAACTAAAAAAGAAGTTAAAAAGATTTCAAAGACAGGTGTCAAGGAAATATTTAATCAATAAGGAAGGAGAGAAGTTCGCCAAAACTAATAATATTATAAAACTTGAAAGAAAGATAAAATTGCTTCATAGGAGATTGAAGAATATAAGAAATAATTATATTCATCAGTCAACTTCTACGATAGTGAAAACCAAACCTCGTAGAATAATTATGGAAACATTAAATATCTCCGGTATGATGAAGAATAAACATTTATCTAAAGCAATACAGGAACAATGTTTATATAAGTTTAAAGAAACGTTAAGATATAAATGTGAGAAATATGGAATACAATTTATTGAAGCAGATAAATTTTATCCGTCTTCTAAGATGTGTTCTCATTGCGGATATATCAGAAAAGACTTAAAGTTATCCGACAGAACTTATATATGTCCTGAATGTGGGCTTGTTATAGATAGAGATTATAATGCTTCCATAAATTTAGAACACTATGAAGTGCCTGTAACACAATCATCTTAAAAGATAGTTACAGGATGTAGGATGCGTTGTATCCGACTTTAAGCCTGTGGAATACTATATCAAACATGATTAGCTTCGGCAAAAGTGGGTATGATGAAGCAGGAATAAAACAAAGTTTTATAACTTTTTATAAGATTTTGGCAACGGT
>JBFLXS010000690.1 GCA_040755795.1 bacterium
ACTTGCCGATAAATATAATAGGTTCATCTCTTCTCCTCCTTTTAGAGATTTATTGTTTCTATTATCTTTAATCGGCAGGAGAAGAGATTTTTTTAACAAAATTTAAAAAATGACGAAACTATAGTTTAAATAAAAGATAATTATTTATCCAGAGTGAAGTAAGACAGCAGAACCTACCAACATGCTCAGTTGTTTTACTCCGGAGAGATAGGTAGTTACAATAAAACTAATGAAGAAAGATTTTTTAGATAACAAAAAAACTGGAGGTAGTGATAATTTTAAGGAGAAGCGATGATGTCGAGTAGACCTACCATTATGACATTGAAAGAAGTAGCTGATTACCTGCGTCTTCATGAATCAAGTATTTATCGACTATCAAAAGCTGGTAAAATACCTGCTTATAAAGTTGGTAGAGGGTGGAGATTTAAAAAAGATAAGATTGATGAATGGTTACATCAGTCAGTTATAATCAATAAAAATAAACCCTTTGGTGAGGGAAAAGAAGATAATACTCACTAAAGGGTTTTTTTGTTTGTTTTTATGGAGGTTAAAATAGATTTTAGATTTGCGATATTTGATAAAGGAGATATGAGTAAAGTATGATATCTGAAACCGATAGGGTTACAATATTAAAATATGTCAAAAAATATAATGCAAATGAGGTATATCTCTTTGGGTCATCCATTGAAAGAGAAGATGCTAATGATATAGATATTGGTGTCAAGGGGGTATTACCTGAACTTTTTTTTGACTTTTATGGGGAATTATTACTTGAACTTTCAAAACCGGTAGATATTGTAGATTTGACTGAAGATAATTCATTTAACAGATTAGTGATGAAAGAAGGGACTAAATTATATGGCTAATTTGAACGAAAAAATCAATGTGGAGATGGAAAATATAACTGTTGTTCTTGGGGAATTAGAAAAAGTCAAAGACAAGTCTAACAAAACTAAGCTTGAGTTAGCAGGGATGGCTACATATTTAAATTATTTCCAGGCATATACCAATTCCAAAAACAGAAACATGGCATAGTGATTTATTAATGTTATCAGCCAATAAAGGTATAATTACTGAGCAAACAAAAAATCAACTATCCAAATATTTAGCCTTTCGTCACTTCTTTATTCATGGATATGGTTTTTTATTAGATGAGGCTAAACTCAAGAGATTAGTTGACAATGTATTTGAAGTGTTCATAATGTTCAAGCAGGAGATTAATAATACATTATCCAGAATCATCCAAATAAAAAGAGGGTTGGACCTATTAACTCCAGTAAAATCAAGGGGTTATAATAGTAAGAAGGTAGATTTTAGGGGTGTTTAGGAGGTGAGGTAGGTATATGTAACATATTATAAACATTGGGGTTAGGTTTC
>JBFLXS010000691.1 GCA_040755795.1 bacterium
CCCATATTTACCACATAGATTTTATGTTTGTTGCTATTATTAGACTTAGAAATTTTGTTATGGACGTAATTGAGACTACATCAGTAGTACCAATTCTTCACCCCCTGGATTTGCAATCAAGGAGTCGATTCCAACTCGGATTAAGAGTTCCTTCTGAATATGGTTCAATTCGGTAATTGAACAGAATTTTAGGCCTATGTTCTTCACTAAGATCTCATCAACCTTGCAGTCATCAACGGCCTCATAGAGTGTCTCGTGGGTTATGACATCAGCTGTTTGTTTTCCAGGGTTTTCGTGGAGCCGTCTGGTTATGGTTCGATTTATTAAATAGGCCAGGACACAGATGGTGTAATGGGCCTTAACATGTTCATCTGTCCAGACATGTATCGGTGCAATCTCAACAAAGGACTTTATGTCCCGAAAGGCTGCCTCAATGATGTGTTTGTCCTGATATGGTGTAATAATATCCTCTGAGCTGATTTCGAAAAGGGCTTTTTCTTTTTCTATATGATTAGTAACCAACATCCAGAAGCCGTCTATCTGACCCTGGCTTCTAAGTTCTTGTTCATCGATGGTTACTTGGGCCTGGTAGGTTCTTACCCTTTGAGGGACTCCTTTAGAATCTCGGCGCATAATATGTATCTCGTTCAGTGTTATCTCGACTATATGGTTTAATTTCCTTCTCTTTTTTTCTTTATCGAATCTCTTTTTGGTTGTGGTGAGGTTGCGGGATTTTACCGCCTGCCTTAATTCCTGATTTTGAAGTCTTACAAACTCTTTGAAATCCTCAATACTCTTTAGACGGGCATCCTGTTGATCCTTGAAGAGCTGGGGATTAAAACAGAGAATATATCGGCGTTTACCCTCTTGCCTTATCTCTTTAAAGTATGTAGAGCCATTGAACCTGGTAAAGTTATGATAACGTAGCAATGAGCCCTCTTTCTCCTTTAGCTTTAGATCACTAAGGGAAGAGAAATTGAATCCGCTTACAGATTCAACCTGGTTTCGATCCAGGGCAGAGATATACTTTATATCTTCTCCTTCAAGGAGCCTCAGGTTCTCATCAGAGACCATGCCCCGGTCAAAGACCAGGGTTGAATTGGTGATCTTAAATCTCTTAGAGAGTTTCTCTACGAGTCCAAGGATAGTAGTGGTATCGGCGGTATTTCCCGCAAGAACCTCCCAGTAGAAGGGATAACCATTCTTATCTACAACTAATGCCAATACAACATGGGTCTTAAAACCTTCTTTGCAATGGCCCCATTTAGAGAGGATGCAGCGGCTACCAGAGAATGTTGAACTCGATAGATCGTAGAATACAGATTCCAGGGAGCCAGGCTCTTTAGAGCGAATGAGATTGAATA
>JBFLXS010000692.1 GCA_040755795.1 bacterium
CGGGACTTAAACGAAAATAAAGAGCTAATAAATGTATAATCTAGGCATGGCAGTCAGTTCACGTTAAAATTTGCACCATGAAACAGACAACTCCCGCCGCCATGCCTCCTTGCTTTGATAGATGGTGTAAACGTTTTGATGATATCTTTAACCATCAAGCCCAAAAACGGGAGTTTAGGAACTATATAGGCGGATTATTAGGGGAAAGTGAACGAAAAAACCTGTCTCAAATGGCGGATAATGCTGTAGGAGTGACTTATCACCGATTACACCATTTTTTGACGGAAGCACCCTGGGATGCCCAACAGGTAAATGAGCGACGCCTGGTGGTGATGAATCAGTGTAGCCAAACGCGAATAAATAGAGGATTCACCTTAATTGTGGATGACTCAGGGCATAGAAAAAGTGGTAATTTCACAGCGGGAGTGGGACGGCAGTACATTGGAGAAATTGGGAAAACCGAGAACGGGATAGTGGTGGTAACAACACATCTATATGATGGAAAAAAAAGCCTACCGTTAGATATAGAGTTATATCAACACGCCAGTTATTTACCTGAGGGAAAAAAAGATATTGAATTCAAGAAAAAGCCGGAGTTAGCCTTAGCATTAATTAACCGAAGCCTGGGGAGAGGATATCGACCGGGTATCATATTAATTGATGCTGGCTATGGAAATAACACAACGTTTCTGCTGGAGCTGGAAAAAAGGAAACTCAAGTATTTAGGAGGATTAGCCAAAAACCGTAAGGTGACAACTCAAATAGAGACAAATAAACGAGAAGAGATTCGCTTAGACAAATTAGCCCAATCCTTGTCTGTTGAGGATTTTACCCCGATTCAACTCAATCTAGATAAACCGAAAACCGTTTGGGTGGCAACTGTGGAAGTTGAACTCCCACAGCTTGAAGGAACGAGAACAATTGCTATCGTCATGAATGCCTCGACCTTCGACCAAGCTAGTGATGTTGACTATTTTATTACCAATGTTGAATCAACAAAAGTCACAGCGGAATGGATAGTAACTACCTATGCTCAAAGGAATTGGGTAGAAGTTTTCTATCGGGAAGCTAAAGGATGGTTAGGGCTATCTGAATATCAAGTCAGAGATTATAGAAGCCTAATCAGACATTTCATTCTTGTATTTTGTGCCTATACCTTTATTTTATGGCATACCAAAACTGGAGGATTAAGACGGCGTTGGGCATCGAAACCTTTAAATACCTTTACTGAAGCCTTAGAGGCGTTTCGCACAGCGATGTCTTTCCGCTTCGTAGAGTGGCTGAACCACAATCGGGACGTATTCTTTGCTTACAAAGCTGCTTTGGGCTTTGTTTGGGCTTGAAATTTGTCTAAGTCCCG
>JBFLXS010000693.1 GCA_040755795.1 bacterium
GATTGTGGAAAACAACAAATTTCCATAAATTTCTATTAGTTTCTATTAATTTCAATTTTTTTAATAATATCTCCCTATCTCCTTAATCTCCACATCTCCTTTTGTTACACCACCTGAACGCTTACAATCTTGTAACCGTTTACCTCACCAACAGAGATGCAGAGAAAAACACACCCCTAACCCCTCCTCTCAAAAGGGGAAAATCTATGGACAGATAGATTAACAAATCTGGCTTGCCTGCTGAACATTCGGCAAGCAGGTTATAAGTATTTCTATGTCTTCTCTGCGAACTCTTGCGTCTCTGCGGTAAAGGACTACCTGACTCAAGGTAGAATTTAAAATATGGATTGGAAATTGGTAAAAAGGGGAAATTTACATCCTGTCGGCAATGTCCATACGGGTAAAAAAGCAGAGGCAAATATTTGGTTAACCAGGATAAATGACCAATTAGTTGCGGTAAAAGATTATCATTCAAAGAGATTTTTGTTTAAATTACTCTTTGGGCGATGGCTTATTCGTCGGGAATTTGAGATATATAAGAAATTACAGGGGATAAAAGGTATTCCGAAGGTCTATCAGTTATTAGATAAAGATGCCTTCATTTTAGAATATATTGAAGGGGAAGATTGCTATCATTTTAAGGGGGGAGATTTGAATGAAGAAGTTTATGTGAGACTCAGGGACTTAATAGATGAAATACATTGTCGTGGTGTAGTTCATTGTGATTTAAAGAAAAGGAGCAACATCCTTATTCGGGCTGATTGGCAACCATATCTGGTGGATTTTGCCACGGCTTTTACTCAAGGAAGCAGGTTTAATTTTATTCAAAGGTGGTTTTATAACCAGTTTTATCAGGATGATTTAAAGGCGATTGCCAAGTTAAAAAAGAGGTTATCTCCACACCTCTTAACCCAGGAAGAAGAGACTAATTTATCTAAACGGCTATTTTTAGAAAATGAGGTTCGATTTATCCGAAAATATGTTCGGCAATGGATAAAGAAATTAGCTTCACGCTAAATTTCCACCTGTGCAATTAGAAATAAAAGGGGGGACTATTCAGCCACTGATTAACACACGGATTAGCACGGATAACTACAGAGGGCAGAGGGGAAAGGGGGGAAACGGGGAAAGGGAGAAATCTGTGTCCTCTGCGGTAAAATCTTGTGGATATTTTCAGGGGAAGTTTCACGCAAAGGACGCAAAGAACGCAAAGAAAAAGTAAGCATTCAGGTGGTGTAACAAAAGGAGATGTGGAGATTAAGGAGATAGGGAGATATTATTAAAAAAATTGAAATTAATAGAAACTAATAGAAATTTATGGAAATTTGTTGTTTTCCACAATCA
>JBFLXS010000694.1 GCA_040755795.1 bacterium
GCAGCCTTGGGGAAGAGAAAGTAATTCGCAGCCTTGGGGAAGAGAAAGTAATTCGCAGCCTTGGGGAAGAGAAAGTAATTCGCAGCCTTGGGGAAGAGAAAGTAATTCGCAGCCTTGGGGAAGAGAAAGTAATTCGCAGCCTTGGGGAAGAGAAGGTAATTCGCAGCCTTGGGGAAGAGAAGGTAATGAAAAGTCTTATAAATCTTCTGGGGATAGAAAAAATGAAGAAGATGTTAGAAGGATAAAGAAAATGTGGTGGTAACTATTCAGCATACCAAGCAAGCAGGAAGTAGGAAGTAGGAAAGTAGGAAGTAGGAACTTATCGTTACCCACATCTTTTAAAAACCACGAAGAACACGAAGAGTACGAAGAATTATAAAACAAATCTTTTAATCCCATTTTTCAACCTCTTCTCATTAAAGGTAATCGTCCAGGTAATATTTGTAAAAACAAGATTTCTTGCATCTTTTGGTGTTTATAATGTTCGTAGTAACCCGCTTTAGCGGGTAAATAACCGCATAAATGCGGTTACTACAAACCAGAAGGTTACCATTTTTCTTCGTGTCCTTCGTGCTCTTCGTGGTATTTCTCTCTGTTTCTCTCATTCTACCCAATTTGTGGGTAAGGATAAGAAGTAGGAAAGGGGGAAAATACTTCATACTATTTTACTCTTAATTGATTTGATTAAAGCTATAAGTATCCTACTTCCTACTTGTAACTTATTCTTTATGCCTTGTTTCTTAAACCTTCTGCACTATTTGCTGGAATAGAAACAGCCGCTGGGCACATCTGTCGCAACAATCCATATTTTGCTTCAGTTGGGAAGTTTTTGGTTATTTCGTATATTCTTATCACTAAATGATGGCTTTTTTGCCATACTACAAGTTGTCTAAAATCATCTAACTTCTCATTCATTTTCTCTCCCTTTCCTACTTTCCTACAGGGTGAATAGTTACACTGTTTTTAAGCTTTTTTAAACACCGAAAAACGCGAAAAAAAAAAGATGTTTTCCTCTCTGTTTCTCTGCGTCTCTGCGGTAAATTACTATCTGAACAGTTACATGTGGTGTAGAATCTGCAAGCAAAGGTAGTAGCAGGGTGCGTTAGACACACCATTCGTTTATCTCTGACAAATCGTTGCATCTATCATCAATTTGCCCTTCACACCGTTTATTTATCCCGTTTTCACGAAACCCGTATCTATAGCTCAAGAATAAGTAACTATTCAGCAATGTAGTTTCGTCATTTTTTAACTGTCTTTTTTTATCAAACCTGAAAGGTTTAAATTTTACATAACCGCAGGAGAAACCTGCGGAAACGAAACATCTACGACATCTCAAC
>JBFLXS010000695.1 GCA_040755795.1 bacterium
GATACTATAGCGGTTATTAACTGAAAGTTTACATAGGATAATACCCATAAATAAGGCATGAGAATAATCGTTCCGTTAGGAACATAATATCGGTAGGAATAGATAGACAAATCAATCAGTTCCGTAGAAACGATATATTGGTAGAAAATTTATGGAAAGCCATTTACCGATATATTGTCCTGTCCCTATGGGACATTAAATGAAGGATGAGGTAGAATTTTCATATTCTATTTTTCCCATTTTGTCATAAGAAATTAGGAGAAGGCAAGCCAAAGGGACATAATTGTCTAAAAATATAAAGAGTTATAGCCCTAATTTGACATAGTGTAGCAATGGTTTGTGCATAACTTGTTAATTCACTACGAGTAGTTAGGAGTATTTAATTCTAAGTAAAGTTTTGAATAATAACTGCTATATCGACTGGTTAATGATCCTCTGGGTTGTCTTTTGGGACTCCAAAATGTCAAGAAAAATACAAAAAGATGGCAAGAAATGAGGTAACACAATGTCACGCATCGTAAATATAGCCTTAAGTTCTATGCAACGCTCTCTTCATTTTACATTTTTCATTTTACATTATCCATTTTACATTTAACCGCACAGGTGGAAAAATTCAGGGAGTGAAGTTTTGAAGATGGTTTCCCAAATGTCACTAATTTCCTGCATAAATAGAGTCTATAGTCTTGTGTCTGATGTCCAGTGTTTGAATCACAGACCTTGATAGAATATCTTGACTTCTTTTTCTGATTCAAAGATGATGTTCTGTCTTGCAAACTCAACCTTCAAGGCATTGTGATAGATGGTAATGGGTCAGTGAAATGGGGGATTCTCCTGAAAGTAGGAAGTAGGAGAGTAGGAAAGTAGGAAAGGGGGAGACATTACCCCCAGAAGAAGAATACCGTGCACATCCTTTATCCCTTTCCTACTTACCTACTACCTACGTGCCTACTATTTTCATTGCTTTGTCTTCCGCAGGTTAATGTTCATTCCCCCAAATAACTGACGTATTACGATAGATGCTCTCCAGAAAACCATGTCCTAACTTTTTATGGACATTAATCCAGGCATTAATAATCCTATCACTTAACTCTTCTTTTCTCCACTTCTCCATCTTCTCCCTTTCTCCTTATTTTTATCCTACCTGAACCCTTACTCATCGTCCTTGTGTCCAGTCCTGTGGAGATGTGTGTTTCTACTGAAAATATCCGCAAGATTTTTCACAGATTTTAGAGATTTATGGGATGTGTCCCTGGGTTTGTGCAATTTGATTCTTACCCTTTGATTTTGCCTTCAGCAGGCTCATCTCAAGATAATCAAGAAGTTTATCTTTATCC
>JBFLXS010000696.1 GCA_040755795.1 bacterium
ATTTATAAATAAAGTAGTTGTAATTCTTTGCCTCCTATGTTATAATGGATAAAGGATAACAAAACTATCCAAAAAAACAGGGAGGAGGCAAAGAAATATGCAAAGGAGTAAAGAATCAACTTATTATCTTAAAAAGTGTTTAACTGAAAATTTTACTTGGTTTTTTGTTGTATTTGAGGAAAAATTCCGCCAAAAGCAACGGATAGCTTTTGAGACAATTATGTTTCTCTCATTAGCTCATTTCTTTGGGTTTTACAATCCGAAGCAGTTAGCCGACTTTTTTGGCATAGGGCATCAACCACTTTATGTTTCTCTTAAAAGATATAGCCTTTATTATCTTAAAGAGATGCTTATTTGCTTTATGGTAAAGCAAGCCTGTGAATATCTAAAGGCTGTGATGAAAAAGAGCATAGCAACTAAATCCAGAGCAGGCATTACCTTGTCAGTTGATAACAGTGTGATTGACCGACTGGGTAAAATGCTTCGTTGTACCTGGAGTTGGTATAGTGGCCGTGCTAAGAAAATAGTCAATGGACACGATTTGCTCGGTATTGTTTTAACTCTTAATGGGTTTGTTTTTCCCTTACATTTAGTCTTTTGTTCTAAACAAGGTCGAGCTAATACTGATAAACCAAGTCTGTTAATAAGTATGTTAAGTTGTCTAAAAGACAAATTTCTCAAGGAAGGTATTGATCTAACATCCTTTCCTATTAGTTTGGACTCATGGTTTGTATCCGAAGAGCTAAAACAAAAACTCTATCAATTAGGTTTTTATAAGATTATCATTGCTGGTAAAGGAAACTATACCTTTACCATTAATAACAAAAAACAAAAATCTTCAGATTGGAAAAAAGAGATATCTCTCTCTAAAGACCAATGGGGCATTGATGTGCCGTCTTGTAGACTTAAGGCTTATAACCCAACTTTTGGTCATATTGTTCTCCTCTTTTATGAGAAGAAGACTACGCATAATTATTACCTAATAGATTTTAGTAAGATCCTAATGCGTAGTGCTGAAATTTGGCATATATGGAAACAACATTACCTTATTGAATATTTCTGGAAGATTCTAAAATCTACATTCAGGATAAAATCTATGCAACTACAAGGTAATGGACTCTATATTGGCTTACTCATTAAAATAATAGCCTATTTGATAATATTACAGCTAAAAACCAAAAGGGCTTTTTCAAAATTCACTATTACTCAGATTACAAGAAAAATAAATCGGGAATGCAACTTGCAAACCCTTATCCAAGAGCATTTTCATTTGGCATCCTTCATAACCTAAACAATCTCGTAGTAATATGCCAATTTTGGAATTATCAGT
>JBFLXS010000697.1 GCA_040755795.1 bacterium
TAACATGCAAATTCAATCTTAACAGAGCACTATAATCTTTGCGTTCTTTGCGGTTAATTTCTTTGCGTTCTTTGCGGTTAAAAAAGGATAAACCACTTAATCTTAAAAAAACTTGAATATCGAGTATCAGTTAAAGTATACCTTGTACCTGCCCAATCTTGCGAAGAAAGGTGGTGAAAAAACATCCTCCAAAATTTATTGCCGGGCAATCGTATAAGGAAAAGAAAAAGTGTAAGCAAAGGGGATAAGGAGATAGAGGAGAGGAGGAGATATTTTTTAAAATCAATCTCCATATCTCCAATATCACCACATCTCCATTTTTACACAGACAAAAACTAAAAAGGAGGAAGTAAAAAAATGAAAAAGACAATAATTTCAGTGATGTTATTAGTTGGGCTAATTATCAACCCTACATCTGCCTTTGCAGCACAAATTTACAGTGCAGATGCTATTCTTACTCCAGCTGCTGGTAACCTTATGGGTGGTTTAGGCTGTTTTGTAGGTGGTGAGGTTCCGGGTCAATATGATTGGACAATAGGTAATTGTGTACCGGGTGGTACTCCAACAGATGATATGGTATTTTCCACCAATGATGCAACTGGTTGGCAGGAACGGATGCGTATTACCAGGGAAGGCAACGTCGGCATCGGGACGACGGGGCCAACGAATGCGTTGCAAGTTTATAGAGCTTATGACTCTGGGGGAAGTCAGATGACAAACGCAGCCACTATTGTTATTGATGGCTCAGCAACTCAAGATGCTTGGCTTGGATGGGCGCAAGCAGGAACAACAAAATGTGTAGCAGGTTTTGATGATGGAAATGCACGCCTAGATTTTTGGGGGCATGATGGAGCAGCATGGAGAAATCCGTTGTCATTAACAACCTCAGGCAACGTCGGCATCGGGACGACGAGGCCAAAATACAAATTAGATGTCGAAGGCTATGTACAGGCACATGGCTATTATACAGGCGATATTACCTTCCAGAAAGATGGCCAGCAGCTCTGGCGGATGTTTGAAGATGAAGAAGGGTTATATCTTGAAAACCTAAAGACTGGTAAGGTTTATAGATTTTTATTGCAGGAAGTGAAGAAGTAGTTGTAGGTGATAAACCAGGTAAAATGGTTTGAACATTGACCGGTAGGGGGTGTTCTTTGAGCATCTTCTACCGGCAGTTCTATCTCACGAACTTTCGCTAAATTTTTCGGTGGTGTCCTAAATTAGCTAAAGTTTGTGAGAGAAAATGTCGATAAAGATAACAGAAGTACATAGTGTATTATTCTGGAGATTTTGTTTGGGAGGTGGAATAACGATGCATCCAATAGAACAC
>JBFLXS010000698.1 GCA_040755795.1 bacterium
TGAGGTGGCCGGGTTTGTCAAGACCATTTTTACTCTTTTTTTAGATGCATTGGGTATACCTCAAAGGGTAACGGAAGGAGCCCGTAGGGCGACTGGAGTTACCCTTTGACCAACCTCGCAAAACATCCCCCTCTTTTTGGCTGTTAACCTCCATAATGAACCTCATATGGGGTTTTATATCCCAATGATTGATGGTAACGACTATTGTTGTAGAATGGAAAATAACCTCCCAACCCATCTCTTGCATCATCATAACCCTGATAGCCTTTTATATAAACCTCTTCATACTTCACACTTCTCCACAGCCTCTCGGTGAAGATATTGTCGAATACTCTACCTCTACCATCCATACTGACTTTGATCCCATTATTCAATAATATCCCTGTGAAATCATTACTCGTAAACTGTGAGCCTTGATCAGTGTTGAATATATCAGGACTACCTTTTTTTAATGCCTCTTCCAGTGCCTCTACGCAAAAGTACACATCCAGACAGTTACTCAGACGCCAGGACAATACATAACGGCTAAACCAATCAATGATGGCAACAAGATACAAAAATCCTTGCCTTAGCCGAATGTAAGTAATATCTGCACTCCACACCTGGTTAGGATGGGTAATATCCATTCCTTTAAGTAAATATGGATATATCTTGTGTTGTGAGTGTGGCTTGCTTAAATTTGACTTTGGATAAATTGCATAAAGTCCCATCTTTTTCATAAGAGTACAAACCCTCTCTCTCCCAATATGATAACCTTCTCGCCTCAAGGCTTCTTTTATCTTACGACTCCCATAAAAGGGTGCCTCTGTAAAAATCTCATCAATACGGTTCATTATTTTCAATGTTTCCTCCGATACCTTTACTGGCTCATAATAAAGATTGGATCTGTGTAAACCTAAAAGCTCGCACTGCCTTCGAATACTTAACTGCTCATCTTCAGGCTCTATCAGCCTCTTTTTGTCTTCAATGCTCAAACGATGCAAATTTTTTTTTAAGCCATTCGTTTTCTACCCTTAACTGACCTATTTGACGATAAAGCTCATCAACTAATTTCTCTTTTTCTTTGTTGGCCTTATCTTTTTTACCTTTAAAAATGTCCACAACACCTTCTAAAACATGCTTTCGCCAGTTGCTAATTTGCGTCCTGTGAACCTCATACTTTGACGACAATTCTGCCATAGTCATCTCTTCCTTGATTGCTGCCAGGGCAACCTTAGCCATAAATTCAGGACTGAAACTTTTTCGCAT
Organism: bacterium; assembly: GCA_040755795.1. Classification (NCBI taxonomy): domain Bacteria; species bacterium. The sequence goes on from JBFLXS010000698.1 coordinate 1,249, forward strand.
TTTCGGACCTCCTTTTTACCATACATTATACCACATAATGTATCTTAACTACTGGTCCGAAAAACCCCTACCATTATAT
>JBFLXS010000699.1 GCA_040755795.1 bacterium
TTTGGTTGGTGGTTTCATATCAGGGGGGTAGATAGGGCAGGTAACTGGGGACCTGCTGAGCATCTTGGTCCTTTTCTTATTGATACCATTCCTCCAAAGGCAGAGTTAGTTCCTGAAAGTGTTCCTGAGGTAATAATCCCTACTGTTCCATTCCATCTGGCAATGATTATTTCGGATGAGAGTGATATTTCTAAAGTAATGATAGATTTAACCTCTATTAATGGGCCAAAAGATTATCCCATGACAAAAGAGGCACCAGATAAGTGGGGGTGTGATATTACTGTTCCTGAAGGAATAATGGGCAAAAAAGACCTCATCATCACAGCTTTAGATATGGTAAATAATGTATCTACTGCCACTGTAACTATCAATATGTCATCTCCCAAAATAACCTCACTCTTACCTACCTTTGGTACTATCGGGACAATCGTTATGCTAAAAGGCGAAGGCTATTTACCATCTGAACAAATTCAGATAGATTTTGGGACAACCAGAAGTATAACTGTTTCTACCTCAGACTCATACGGTAGCTTTACGGCTACTTTTAAGGTTGATTCTCAAGGCTATGGTTTAAAAACAATTACTGCTACGGGTCTTGAATCAGATGGCATAGGAACATCCATCTTTCAAGTAATAAATCCGAAGATAACCTCAGTCTTACCTACCTCAGGCACGATTGGGACAAAGGTGACCATAAAAGGTGAAGGGTATCTTGCTTCAGAGTCAATTCGCATAGATTTTGGGACAATATTGACTATTGGCTTGACGACCGCGGATGCTCAAGGGAGTTTTATGACTATATTTAAGATTGATTTACCAGACTATGGCACAAAAACTATTATCGCTACTGGACTTACATCTAACGAAATGGCAATGGCTACCTTCTATTTATTAGATAAAACCCCACCAATCATAAGTAATCCCCGGGCAAGACCAAAGATTGCTTTTGTAAATAATACCCTGGTAAAATTTACAGCAACAGTAACTGATACCGGCTGTGGAGTAGATTCTGTGATTATTAACCTTACACCTATCAATGATAATACTAATCAACAAATGTTTGATGATGGAACAAATGGTGATGAGAGAGCTAAGGATGGAATTTATACCTACAAAATCTTGATTTCAAACTCTGCCCTGGGAGGAATAAAGAGTTTAGTAGTAACTGCCAGGGATAAACTTAATAATCTCAGTCAAGGAACTATAACCTTACAAGTAATAAATCCGAAGATAACCTTAGTTAGTCCTGCATCAGGAATTATTGGAACAGAAGTAACCGTTAAAGGCGAAGGGTATTTTGCCAGTGAGCTAATTCGCATAGA
>JBFLXS010000700.1 GCA_040755795.1 bacterium
CTAAACTTTTGCGTTTTTTACAAATTTGTTAGAACAGAGTCAATAGTTTTACCATTTTTACCTTGTTGGTAACTCCAGATTAAAAGCTCTTTGAAAAATAGATCTCTAACCAAATTACAGATTTCACCAATAGTTTTACGTTTTTTACTGCCTTCTAATTGGAGACCTACTACAATTAGTAAAATATATGCTGTAAACACAAGGTGCCAGTGTCTAATGATACCATCGAATTTACGCATTTGATATTGTCCTAATCCTATATGTTGTTTAGAATCTCTATAGAAGGTTTCTGTTAAAACTCGTTTCAAGTAAGTCTCAAGGTTCCATTTACCAGACCAGTTCAACTGGCTGCTAATAATAAACCCGGCTTGTTGATTAATTATGTCTTCTTCGGTTTGCGTGGCTGTTATCTCTTTGTTTAGAACCAAACTTACTGAACCAATCTTCGGAATATCTACTGTGATGGGGCAAATAGAATATTCCTTCTCACTTATCTTAACTGGTGAAGAATATTGACTATAAGATACTGCCTTTGCCAGTTCAGATACCTTATATTTTTGCCCATTATAGTAAACTATCCGATTAGACTTTATGGAAAAACTAAATTGGAACCCTTTATCTTTGATTGCTTTAATGACACTCTCACAACAATACCAACTGTCTCCAATAACTATTACTTCTACTCCTTTAGGAGGCATAAAACTCTTTATGAGTTTGATACATAACTCAATTTTGGTATGGAATGTTATCCCTTCATCTTTACAAATCTCTTCCTTGATATAAGGGAAGAATTCAAAGGGAAATACATAATCATCTATTACACATATAGCTGTAACTAAATTATGTCCTAATACCCTTCTTTCTGAAGTAGTTGAATGGTAATAACCAACTCTTTCAATATGTTTGCCTGTTTTATCAATAACAGTGTCATCTATAATGAGATATACCCTTTTTGCATTAGAGTTGGAGATGGCTATCTTTACTAATTTTCTTCTGTTTCTCCGAAGAGCCCTATTTAACCAGGGGGATTCTGTAATAAAACGATTCAGAGAACTTTGGTCTTTGTTACGGCCAAGTTGTTTATTAATATCTTGAATGTTACGAGATTCTAAACAGAGAATTAACCCGATTACATAAAAACAAAAATTCTCAAACTGAGGTTTACTAAAACAAGGCTTAAAAACCTCTAAACACTTTAACAAAATATCTGGAATAGAAACTATCAACATATCTATTTCCCTCCCTTCTATAAATTAATATCGGAAGGAAATAGATAATACTTTAATTATCAAGTAATTATCAAAAAACGCAAAAGTTTAGA
>JBFLXS010000701.1 GCA_040755795.1 bacterium
GCAAAGGAAGGAAAATAAGGTGGTGAACAACCTATTGCTTTGTTAAGTTTGCTTTGCTATGTTTAGAAAGTTATCGGTTATCAGGTTATCGGTGAAGAGAAAACAATGACCTGTTATCTCCGATTACCGATTACCTAAGTAACATGCAAATTCAATCTTAACAGAGCACTATAATCTTTGCGTTCTTTGCGGTTAAAAAAGGATAAACCACTTAATCTTAAAAAAACTTGAATATCGAGTATTAGAATGGAGTGATAAAAATCATGGTCAATATTCAATTACAGTTACAGCCACAGACGGAAGAACGCTTCCGAAAAATTCTTGCTCAGTATCACAATCAAGAGGTATTTGCCAAAAATATCATTGCATATCAAATTGCTGAATTAAAACGGGCTCTTCTCAATATTCGATTAGATTTACAGCAATTTGAGCAGAAATATCAGTTGGAAACAAAGGAATTCTATCAGCAATTTCAAACGGGTTCGATAAAAGATACGGAAGACTTTATGATTTGGGCAGGCATTTATGAGATGTTTCAACAAAACAGTCGAAAAATAGAGGAATTACAATGATTGAAGCCTATTTTGAATCTGTCGAGAAGACAATTCAATCTTTTCCTAATGTACGATCATATACACTCAGTAAAGAAAGTTTACAATGCGAAACAAGGTTTTATCAGAGGCATAATTCTGTTTGACGATGACACTCAACTTGAGTTTGTGGAAGTTAAAGATGCGGATGTGAGCGAGAAGATTAAATATCGCTATCAGTATATGGATAAAGACCATACCATGGTCTTTCGATACGATAATGCCCCTCATCACCCTCATATTCTGACTTTTCCCCATCATAAACATGTAGATGAAGGAGACTTGAAAGAAAGCAATGAACCAACATTAGATGATGTGTTATTGGAAATTGCTCCCAGAAGGCGTTTACAGGAGCAGAAGTGACTATTGACTATGAGAGAGAAAATACAGTTGGTAGATTGCATCTCAAACGAGACTCAATAAGTGAAAAATAAGCCAGAGCCTAACAATCGTTGCCTCGGACGGCGGGAGATTGTGCCGTGATTGAAAGTTTTGTAGTATCTCCATAGGGTAACCGTTCAGGCTATATATCAAAAGTGTAAGAAAGGGGATAAGGAGATAAGAGTGATATGGAGATAAGATAATAGAATATAGATTAAAATTTATAGAAATAGGTAGAAATTGATTGTGGAAAACAACAAATTTCCATAAATTTCTATTACTTGATGTTCAAGTTTTTTAAAGGTATAAAGATTTAACCGCAAAGAGCGCAAAGGAAGATTTCG
>JBFLXS010000702.1 GCA_040755795.1 bacterium
CCAGGTTTGCTTGACACCGTGAAGAGTGATAATTCACAATTCACAATTGACAATTCACCATTCACCATTATTAAGGAAATTTAGGGAAGAAATTGTGAATTGTGAATGGTGAATGGTGAATAGTTACCAATTTTTTAATGGAAGGAGCATCAAAAAATGGCAAAAATATTAATTGTTGATGACGAAAAAGACCTGGCATTTATCGTAAAACGAATTCTGGAGATTTCGGGCTATGAGGTTCACTATGCCCAATCCGGGTATGAGGCAATAGAGAAAGTCAGAAAAAACACATATAACATCTGCCTCCTCGATATTAGACTACCAGATATGAACGGTGTGGAGGTATTTCTGAAAATAAAAGAAATAATCCCAGGTGTTCGTGTCCTGATGATGACTGGATTTGCAGTTGAAGATTTGATTAAACAAGCACTTAAGGAAGGGGCTTATGCCTGTATCCATAAGCCATTTGATATAGCGAAACTTTTAGAACAAATTGAATCCGTGCTGAAATCTAAAAAAAGAGTTATCCTTATTGCCGATGATGTCGAAAGGATACGACAGGAACTCAAGATTTTTCTTGAAGGTAAAAAATATATCGTCTATGAGGCTAAAAATGGAGAGGAAGTTATCGCTCGCGTCTGGGAGAAGGAGTATGATATTATCCTCTTAGACTATGGTTTGCCTGATATGAATGGTCTGGAGATATTTAGAGATGTTCGGAAAATCGACCAGGATGTCCTGGTTATGCTAATGCTGGATGAACCACTTGAATCAGTGATTAAGGATGCCTTGAAGATGGGCTTCTATGGCTGGATAGAAAAGCCCATAGATACTAATCGGCTTTTGGCAATGCTCAAAGAGGCTCTGAAGAATAATAGGTAGTAACTATACTCCAGTGGGGTATAAATTGTGATTATTTAAAGTAATCGGTAATCGGTAATCAGGTAATCAGTAATCGGTAATTTGAGATAGCAGGCTACTGCTTGCTCTTTACCGATAACCTGAGTTGATAGTAACAGGAAATCACAAAATATGCCTCTCTAAAGTATATTCACCCAAATAACTAACCCATTACAATAATCACTTGATTTTTAGTAACTATTCAGCATACCAAGCAAGTAGGAAGTAGGAAGTAGGAAGTAGGGAAGGGGGAAAATACTTCATACTATTTTACTCTTAATTCATTTGATTAAACCTATAAGCATCCTACTCACTTCTTCAGATATATCCCAAATGGATTGAAAATCTGGCAGATAATTAAGATCTTTAGATAGAATTAGATAATACCTTTCTTACTTTCCTACTCTCCT
>JBFLXS010000703.1 GCA_040755795.1 bacterium
AAATAGTAGGCAAGTAGGTAGTAGGAAAGGGATAAAGGATGTGCACGGTATTCCTCTTCTGGGGACAATGTCTCCCCTTTCCTACTTCCCTACTCTCCTACTTTCCTACAGGCTGAATAGTTACCAACTGTTTCAAAATTAGAGAGTTAGAAAGAGTATCCTCTCTTTTTAGTTCAGGAGAGGTAAATTTAGTATTGTGCCCCGGAACGAAAAAAAAACAGTTGACTATTTTATCTAAATCTGATATTATGTATTATAGGTCATAATGACATTATGTCAAAATAACTAAAAGGGAGGAAGAATTATGAGTATTAAATCAGTAAGTGTTGCTGAAGCCAAAAGATCTTTTTCTGAATTGATGACCAGGGTGGTTTATAAGGACGATGAGTATATCGTCGAGCGAAGGGGAAGACCTATGGTGGCCATAATCAAGCCAGAATATCTTAATCTACTCCATTCCTTAAACAAGAAGCAAGAGAGAAAAGGACTGATTAGTATTGTGGGCAAATTCGATGATGCTCAAAACTTTGTTAAAGAAGTGGAAAGAGTGTATTCCCTGCGGGAAAAATCAAAGGACAGAGAGGTAATTTTGTAATGAAATATCTCTTTGATACGGATATCTTGAGTAACCTAATGAAAAGGAATCCTTCCTCTGCTCTTATTGAAAGGCTTAAAGATTTACCTCCTCAATTCCAGTACACATCAAGCATTACCGTCGGAGAGATGTATTATGGGGCTTTCAAGTCACCTTATCCTCAGCTCATTATAAAAAAGATAGAAGAAGAAGTATTCCCTTCTCTATGTGGAATTCTTTCATTTGATGAAAACACAGCAAGAGAATATGGACGGATTCGAACAGAATTGGAAACCAGAGGAGAATTACTTGCAGAGCCAGATATAAGAATAGCCGCTATATCTTTAGTAAATGATGCCACTCTGGTCACAGGGAATATCAAGCATTTCAATCGGATAAAAGGTTTAAGGGTCGAGAATTGGCTTGAGGGATGAAATTGAAAGATTTATTTTATAATTCTTTGTGCCCTGGTGTCGTGTTGAGTAAGTTTTGCACGGGGCATCATCAGGTTTCGTAACCTGCAAACGGATAATTGGTAACTGGTAATTGGTTAAATAGTTTCGTCCTGAGCTCAGCCGGTAATCCCTCAGTTATCAGTGGTAAAAGCTAAATAGAAATTTTCTCTCGCAAAGACGCAAAGTTCGCAAAGATTATAATTTATTCCTTTGCGTTCTTTGCGCCTTAGCGAGAAATTTAATCTTTATGCCTTTCTCCCACCAATAACTGACCGATT
>JBFLXS010000704.1 GCA_040755795.1 bacterium
GTTAATGCGATCAAAAGAATGAAACGTGATCGCGTTCACCTGGGCCAAAGCGAATTCCCTACCACACTTGTAGCAGATTTGTCGCTCGATCTGTGCCATTTTTGTACCTCCCGAGAACCCTAACGATTGAGCTCACCTGCTGCGAGGGGGAATTACCACTAAACTTTCATAAGCAAGATAAAACTTTGGTAAACTACAAAACTATCTCAAACACGCCACAGCCCCTCGCAGTCAGGTGCAGCGACTGGTTAGACAACATTCCCTACTTAAGTGAAATTACTGCTCCCATGACTACTAATATTACCCCAATGATTTTTTTAAAGGTTATTGGATCTTTTGGAGATTCCAATACTCCAAAATGACTTATTATCATTGCCATTAGTATCTGGCCAGCCATTACGAGGAGAAAAAACTTTCTTGCTCCTATTTTGGGGATAAGAAAAGTTGTCCCAAGAACCATCAAAGCAGCTCCAAGCCCAGTTAAATATAAGTATGGTGGAACCTTCTTAATATTAAAGACTGTTTTATAATCTCCAAAGAAAGCAAAGATAAAGATGGAAGCTATAAAGGCAACCATAAAAAATGATATATTTGCAGTGATAGGAGATCCTAAGTATCTTGATACTGAGCTATTCATCGGTAGATATATCGAGATTATTACACCGACTAAAAAAGCAAGTATTATGTAAGATATTGTCTGCATGGTATTATCCTTTCTCTGTCTAACGATAAAGTTCAGGTGCGGCGGGGAGGATTGCCACTAAACTTTATAAGCAAGATAAAACTTTGAGAGACCACAAAACTTTGACCACGGCACAGTCCCCCGCCGTCAACTGCAACGCAGGGTTAGACAAAAGCTTTGATTCGCTGTCTTTTCCTTTTCCTCTGCCTCACCGAATTATTGTGCATTCCACATTCACGGCTGACCCTAAAATATCTCCTTTTTATTTTCTCACACAAAGCCACAAAGAACACAAAGGTTTATTGTTTTATTCAATTCCTTTGTGACTTTGTGTCTCTGTGTGATTATTTTTATTAGTCTAACCTAGGATTATACTGCCTATTGGCAGTTTTATATTACTGCATTATAAGTTAGGCTATTTACAGAGTAGCATAAATAAAATATTCTGTCAAGAAAAAATTTTAATATCAAAATTAGAAAATACGAGAGCGTTGCGTAGAACTTAAGGCTATATTTACGGTGCGTGGCATTGTGTTACCTCATTTCTTGCCATCTTTTTGTTTCTCTTGACATTTTGGAGTCCCAAAAGATAACCCAGAGGGTCATTAACC
>JBFLXS010000705.1 GCA_040755795.1 bacterium
TCATTAATGGTTCAAGACTATAATTTTTACCTTTGATAAAGGAGTTCTTCAATACTTTATGAATAATTGTAGAAAACCTTTGATAGTCACCAGCATAAACACATTTATAGAGTTTTTTCTTGATAAACTTATATTGCCGCCATCTATTTTGAGATATTCTGAAAAATAATATGGAAGTTAATAGAACGGCGATAATGGCTAAAAGAGTCAGTAATTTAACCTTGTCTTTTGATAAATCATCAGACAGAGTGAGTTTTTCTTTTCTTTTATAAACAGTAAATTCATTAAATATTTCCTTTGCTTCTTCAATAGAGAGAGCAAACCCAACTCCTTCCAGAGGATAGCCGTTAAATGTAAGCATTTTAGAATTAACTATTCCAATGACTTCGCCATACTCATTGAATAAAGGACCTCCACTATTACCAAAATTAACTGGCAAACTTAATTGAAATAGGTGCAGGTTATTATTACTTACCCGTTCTGTAGAACCAATTACGCCACAAGCAACTGAATGTTTAAATGCCTTTGGGGGCATATTTACCTGTTGCGGTAATGGATTGCCGATGATAATAATGGGATTTCCCTCTCGGACCTTTGTCGGGTCTCCTATCTTGACCTGAGGTAAAGGTTTTCTGTGAGAAATCTTAAGTAGACTAATATCTGTTTTCTTATCTATTTTAAGTATTTTTGCCTCATATTTTTCACCAGATTTAAGTTCTACCTCGATATTATCGGCATCAGTAATAATATGGTGGCAGGTGAGGATATAGCCTGCCGGGTCAATAATGAACCCCGAGCCTATTCGATAATCATGCTTGATAATCACCCTGCCTGGTTGATATGTTTGGGAGATTTTTTCACCTTTTATCAATACTACCGCCGGGCTGACTTCATTAACTACATCCGCAACCGTTGGTAGTAACTCCTGAGCAAAAACATAAGGAACAAATAATATCATAAAAAAGATAAATAAGCTACTTATCACTTTAATATATTATTTTACACCTTTTCCCTCATTATGTCAACAAAATTTAGTAACTGTTCACCGCACAGACACAGAGACGCAGAGAAAAACATACCCCTAACCCCTCTCAAGAGGGTAAGCGTTCAGGTGGTGTAAGAAAAGGAGATATGGAGATAAAGGAGATAAGGGGATATTATTAAAAAAATTGAAATTAGTAGAAACTAATACTTGATGTTCAAGTTTTTTAAAGGTATAAAGATTTAACCGCAAAGAGCGCAAAGGAAGATTTCGCAAAGGACGCAAAGGAAGGAAAATAAGGTGGTGA
>JBFLXS010000706.1 GCA_040755795.1 bacterium
CGTATTTATTCTTAATCCCTTCTAATCCAGCCGCCAACATCACGGCGAAGGCAAGATATGGGTTACAGGCGGGGTCTGGACAGCGCAGTTCTGCCCGTGTGGCTTGCTCACTGCCTGGCCGATACATCGGCACACGAATAAGTGCCGTCCGATTGCGGTGAGCCCAGGAAATATAGACCGGAGCCTCATAGCCAGGCACTAACCTTTTATAAGAATTTACCCACTGGGATAAAATAGAGCATATTTCGCGGGCATGTTTTAATTGACCAGCAATAAAAGACTTCGCTGTCACAGACAGATTATGTTCATCGTTTGGGTCAAAAAAGGCGTTCTTTGTGCCCTGAAATAAAGATTGGTGAGTATGCATGCCAGAACCATTTACCCCAAACACGGGCTTAGGCATAAAGGTAGCATAAACACCTTCCTGCTGAGCAATCTCTTTTACCACCATCCGATAGGTCATAGTATAGTCAGCCATAGTAAGTGCATCTTGATACCTTAAGTCTATTTCATGTTGAGATGGTGCTACCTCGTGATGTGAAGTCTCAACCGGGATACCCATCTCTTCTAATACCTTGACTGTCTTTTTTCTAAGCCGATTAGCCAGGTCATAAGGCACTATATCAAAATATCCACCTTCGTCTAACCCTTTTGCTTCCTTGTTGGATTTAAAATAAAAATATTCCAATTCAGGCCCAATATAGTAGGTAAATCCTAACTCTGCGGATTCCTTAATTATCTTTTTCAAAACATATCTTGGGTCTCCTGGATATGGGGAACCATCCGGATTAAGAATATCACAAAACATCCTGCCAACAGGTTCTTCGACAGGTTCCCAGGGTAGCAATTGAAATGTTTCTGGTTCAGGTTTAGCCAGAATATCACTCTCTTCAGCCTCAGCAAATCCAGTAATAGATGACCCATCAAAACCCTTTCCGTGTTCAAATGCCGATTCAACCTCTCTATCGGTTATAGTTACACACTTAAGGAAACCAAGCACATCGGTGAACCAGAGTTGAATATTTTTGACATTCTTCTCCTTTATAATCTTTAAAACCTTATCTACTTCTCTCATTGATACACACTCCTTTTAATTTGGTTAATAACGGCTATAGTATAACACCTTCCCAACAAATTGTCAATAAAAATGTTTAGTCATGTTACGGAAATATCATTTATGGACTATTTGTAAAAATCATTTATGGACATTTAATTCCATTTTAATTCCCCAAATTTAATTCCCCAAAAATATTAAAAATGTATTTAATTCTTCTCTTTAAATTTC
>JBFLXS010000707.1 GCA_040755795.1 bacterium
TGACCTGCCCCCGTTTATTATACCAGATGTTAATGGGAAGTTGAACATAAATTTAACCTCCCGGAATTATTTGAAAATACCGGTTCATATGTTACAGGAGCCGGCGGGTTGTATCCTAAAGAGCTGTGCGGTCTGACGGTGTTATATTCTTTCCGCCAATTTTCAACGACTACTTTCGCTTCCCAAAGCGTATCAAATATTTCTCTGTTTAAGCATTCGTCTCTAAACCTGCTGTGAAACGATTCTATGTATCCGTTTTCCCATGGGCTTCCCGGTTCAATAAATAACGTTTTCACTCCGAGATTTTTTAGCCAGTTCAGCATAATTGTTGCCGTAAATTCGGAGCCGTTATCCGACCGTATATATTCCGGTATTCCTTTCCTGATAAATAATTCCGTTAATACTTCCTGCACGTCTTCTGTCTTTAGATTCCTTTCGACTTTTATAGCCAAACTTTCTCTTGTGTATTCATCTATTATCGTCAGCATTTTTATTGTCCGTTGGTCCGACGTCTGCGCCATGATAAAATCGTAACTCCACACGTGATTCGCTCTCTCCGGTCTTAACCGCACGCACGACCCGTCGTTTAGCCATAATCTCTTTCGCTTTGACTGTTTCCTCGGCACTTTCAATCCTTCCTGCCGCCATATTCGCTCTACTCTCTTGTGATTTATTATTATGCCTTCTGCCCTCAATAACGCCGTTATTCTCCGGTATCCGTACCGTCCGTACTGGCACGCTAATTCTATTATCCTTGCTTTTAATTCCTGCTCGTCTGTTTTAATCTTCATTTTATATCTCTGCGTCGCTCGAACCTGCCCCAATGCTTTACATATTCGCCGCTCGCTCCAATCATACTCGGTCGCTATGTCCTCAATTATTTTTCGTCGTTTCGGCACACTTAAATGTTTTTTTTATTGTATTCCTGCAATATATTCTTGTCTAACGACAATTCGGCTACTAATTGTTTCAGACGGGCGTTTTCTGTCTCCAGTTCCTTTAATCTGCGGGCTTGATTTACTTTTAATCCGCCATACTCTTTCTTCCATTTGTAATACGACTGATTTGATATTTCTAAACTCCGGCATACTTCTTCTATCGTTTTGCCTTGCGACAACTCCACTTCCGCCTGCCTTAACTTACTAATGATCTGTTCCACGGTATGTCTTTTGAAGGACATCTTACACTACCCCCTTTTATTCGGTCCGGTTTTTTGCTATATTATACTTACTTGCAGTTTATCAAGCAAGTATTGGACCACTTTTCGGGGGGCAGGTCA
>JBFLXS010000708.1 GCA_040755795.1 bacterium
TTCGCAGACTCCAGGATTGATGTCCGAAGGGTGGAGCAAGAAAAAGTTTGAGCCATTTCTCCAATTCTCCCTTTTCCCCATTTCTCCTTGTTTACACTTCTAATGTATAGCCCTGAACGGTTACAAAGAAAGATACTATGCCTTATGAATTCTTTATTGGAATTAGATATTTATTAGCCAGAAAAAGGGAACGGTTCATACCTATTATTACCCTGTTTTCGATTGCCGGGGTAGCGGTGGGTGTTGCCACGCTTATTACTACCCTCTCCGTGATGGGTGGCTTTGAGCAGGACCTGAAAGAAAAAATAGTCGGAGTGAATGCCCATCTGCTTGTCACCGAAGGGATGGGAACAGAATTAAAAAATTATTCCGCAATTATTGAGAAGATAAAAAATATAGATTCCAGGATAATTGGTGTTGCCCCTCTTATTACGACTCAAGCCATATTGACCTCTGAATATGGAAATGCCGGGATAGTTTTGAAAGGGATTGATACCAGACTTGAACCTACGGTCTCTAAATTAAAAGGATACACTAAACAGGGCTCTTTTGAAATATCCGGTAAAGAAATTCTGCTTGGTAAAGAATTAGCCAAAAAATTGGGTGTCATAATTAATGATAAGGTGAATTTATTTATATCTCAAGAAAATAAAATGAATTTCCTGCCAACTAAATTGACTGTGAAAGGCATTTTTGAGACAGGAATGTATGAATACGATGCCAATTTTGCCTGTCTTCCTTTAAAAGAAACTCAAGATTTACTTGGATTAAAAAATGCGGTAAGCGTCATTACTGTAAAAACAGGTGATATATGTCTGGTTTCAAAGCTCTCCGAAAAGATAATAAATAAATTAGGCTATCCGTATTGGGTTAGAACCTGGGAGCAGATGAATAAAAACCTCTTCTTTGCCTTAAAATTAGAAAAAACTGTGATGTTTATTATCCTTTCTCTGATTATTCTGGTTGCTGGATTTAACATTGCGTCAAGTTTAATGATGCGAGTGATGGAAAAGACAAAGGAGATTGGAATACTCCGGGCTATGGGCGCCAGTTCTTTAAGTATTCAGGCAATATTTTTATTAGAAGGGGCAATTATCGGCATAGTTGGGACAATTATTGGATTTTTAGCGGGAATAGGGCTGTGTGAATTATTAGCAAAATATCAATTTATTAAACTACCGGGTGATGTCTATTATCTTAGTTCTATTCCCATCCATATAAGATGGAACGATGTTGGACTTATAAGTTTATCTGCGATTATTTTAAGTCTGCTTTCG
>JBFLXS010000709.1 GCA_040755795.1 bacterium
TTAGAAGAGAAACTTAAAAGCAAAGGGATTGACCCCAAAGTTCCTTGGCTGAACAACCACTCCTTAGAGTTTCAGTTCAAGTGACCAAGAAAAAAGTGGGAATAACTATCGGTTCGAAATAGGTGATAATAGAATTTAGGCTTGACTTTGATTCTATCTCTATTGGCGGATATACCTTTCCAATCTCTATTGGTTTTGGATTTCTAATTGTATTTGGTGGTATCCCATTAGCGCTGAAATTTGGAGAAATTATATAGTCCTTCCCTGTCTCAATTTTGTGATTACCTGCTATTTCGCAGAGCACGGTTATTTTTTGTTCACTAAAAAGATTATTATTAGTTCTACTGTTGATTTTTACTGGGTTCTCATCACTAGAGAATTTAGATGAAATGGAGTTTTTCTCCCCATTTTCAGTCACTTCAGTCACTATTCCATCAATTGTAAGATTAATTGGACTGATAAGATTTGACCTGATAATGTAAGGAAGTGATATTCGCATATTTTGTCTAAAATCTTTTGACATTTCATTAAGATTCCACCTATGTTCAGTATCAGTATTGAGATTTTTCTCAAAGCATATCTTATCTTTTCGCCCTATACAAGCCCACACCTTCGATAAAACTTCTTCACTATTAGAATTATTGTAATAGCAGGCTACGCCACCAGTTTTTCTCAAGGTAGTGTCCCAAACCTGAACATTATTATCTCCGTTGACCTTCTTATTTGCGACAAGTATTAACACAATTGGAATTATTTCGGTATCCAGCAATAGACCATTTGGTGTTTCGGTGCCAAAAGATAAAAATCTTACTGCCTTGGCTACCTCGCCAGGGATGCGTTCAATCCGATCTCTTTTATCTTGAGGTGTGGTACTGTGAATTCCATCAGATATAACAATTACAGTTTTTCGGTGGTTAGTAGTATTTCCGAACCTTTCAATATTCCTTCGGATATCTGTAAATAAGTTGCTAAAATTTGACCGCTTCCTCCAATCAATATCTTCTGGATCTGTAGATTCTAATGTGTTTACTTCCTCCAATCCACCGTTATAATCAGGTATAGCATAAGTTTCTGTTGGATAGGAGAATTTAGAGGGCTTATGACAGAAATAGAAAAAGATAGCCTGATCTATTTTCTGAACTAACCTATTTAGAGCCTATCCGAAAAATAGCTTAAGATAATGTTCCCCTTTGCCGATTTATATAGAGAAGGGTTTTTACTCAATCTATACTGAAAAAGGAGGGGGACAAGATGGCTGATGGAGAAATGGGTG
>JBFLXS010000710.1 GCA_040755795.1 bacterium
CTTAGAATTAAATACTCCTAACTACTCGTAGTGAATTAACAAGTTATGCACAAACCATTGCTAGACTATGTCAAATTAGTGCTATAACTCTCTATATTTTTAGACAATTAGGGACGGTTCATTTTATCGTTTTCCCTATGATTTTTGTTGGAAATTAGAAATTAGAAATTGGGCTTTTGTCTCTCTCCCTAATTTCCAATTTCCAATTTCTAATTTCAATCCGCAATCTTTCAAACAAAAATGAACCATCCCGAGAATTCTACCTCATCCTTCATTTAATGTCCCATAGGGACAATATATCGGTAAATGGCTTTCCATAAATTTTCTACCATCTACGGAACTGATTGATTTGTCTATCTATTCCTACCGATATTATGTTCCTAACGGAACGATTATTCTCATGCCTTATTTATGGGTATTATCCTATGTAAACTTCCAGTTAATAACCGCTATAATTCCCAGGCTGAGGATTGTGGATAAGTTTCCCACCATAGCTTTAATGACCGGAAGTTAGGACTTATTTAGCCTAAGATTAGATAATGAATGACATTTTATCATCTTAGAGATGAATGACTTAGTTGGACTGTCCATTAACTTATCCATAAGAGCATCAATTGTCTCACACTATCTACCATCTTAGCTCTTTACCAAGGACTCTATATCTGCTATAATTTAATATAATCTAAAACAAAAAGGAGGTTTTTGATATGACACAATTGCATAAGAAATTCACGGATAATGAGGTCAAAGAACTAATTGAACGCTATCTAAAAAAGGAACTTGGAAAAAGGTATCTTCAGAAAATTCTGGATATTGGTAAGGTAAGATTCTTTGCCTTAATAAAAAATTATCGTAATGCCCCTGATTTATTTTCAATTCAATATGCCAGAAAGATTAAAACTCGAAAGATACAGCCAGGCATTGAAGAAAATATCATCAAAGAGCTAAAGATTGAAAAAGAGCTTATTGACAATAAAGAGGTGCCTCTTAAATCTTATAACTATACCTATATCAAAGACCGGTTAGAGACTGAGTATCAACAAAAGGTCTCCTTGCCTACCATTATCAATAGAGCTAAAAACAATGGTTTCTATTTGGGAAAAAAACCTAAAAAATCAACCCATGACCGTCAAGTATTAACCAATTATGCAGGGGAATTGATTCAACACGATTGCTCTTATCATTTATGGTCGCCTCCAGCTAAAGAAAAATGGTATCTCATAACTTCTTTGGATGACTTTAGTCGCTTTATACTTTATGCTGCTCTACTAA
>JBFLXS010000711.1 GCA_040755795.1 bacterium
AAATAATAATCTTCACCTTCTCCACTATCTTCATAACCCTGGCTATTATAATCTGGATAACCCCTGCCCATATGAATATCAGTGATGATGGCAAAGGACCACTTCTTAGGGTCGGCCGAGGGAGGAAGAGCGATAGGGCTAAAGATTACAGCAATAGTCTCTGGTTCTATTATGTTTAATGTAAACGTATATGAGAGAATTGGTTGTGGCCACTGGCCAAGTAGTCGCAATAGGAACAAATCTTCATTAATCCGGTTACAAGAACCCCTGAATTTTAACTGGGCTATACTCCAACCAGGATCTGCTTTAACAGTCAAGTTAACCCGAGTTCCATTTTCGTACGACTCATTACAATCATCGCCACAGTTGATGCCAAGTGGGCTACTGGTAATAGTTCCTGAACCAATTTTATTTACTGTAAGCATATACTGACCTTCTTTTGAAAATCTAGCAATAACATTGCGATGGTGATGATCTATATATAACAGGCAATCCTCAATACCAGAACAATCTCCTTCCCAACCTATGAATGTAGCGCCAGAAGCAGGAATGGCAGTTAAGGTGACGAAACCAGGGTCACCCAAGAACACCCCCTGACAATTGCAACCGCAATCAATACCAGTTGGTGAACTTATGACAGTTCCAGAGCCTGTCTTTACAACTTCAATTACCCCTCCTCGTTCAAAGGTTATATATACATCGATTGGCCTCTTTATTGGTATTGTGCACGAAAGCGAAACAGGATTACGTGTATTTATTGCTCTAAGCATCGCTAATTCGCATAGTTGAGCTCCAATAGAGTCGGCCTTATCGAATCTCCAACCAGTAAGAACCCAACCATCATCTGCTGTTGCTGTTAACTTGACTTGAGTTCCTTCAAGGTAGGACTCACTACAATCATCGCCGCAATCAATACCCACTGGATCAGTAGTGATGACTCCTAAGCCAGTTTTATACACTCTGAGGAGATGTTTTATTTCCTCTGCCTGAATTTGATTGTTAGTTAAATTAAAAGAAAGGTTTGGCAAAAATAAACTCGAGAGTATTAAAATTATTAAAAAAACTTTGATTAGTTTAATTTGCATGGCAGAGTGATTTTAATGTACTTTGTCGTATTTATTTGACTCCCAGGCCAAATTTCGGTCTAGGGCTTGTCCTCTTTTCAATCGAGGGAAGTGATATCTAAAATCTTTTTTGAGTATTCAAACCCCAGGACTCACTTCTGTGTCTGCCTTTAAAATGGTGGAGGATTGAGATTTAATTTTATTTTA
>JBFLXS010000712.1 GCA_040755795.1 bacterium
TCCTGGTGATCATCCAGATGAGTCATTTAGTGTAGCAGATGCTAACTATCCTTCAGAACAAGAGTTTTTATATTATGTTCCTTTAGCGACCCAAAAAGATAAAAAATTAATTTTATTGTATAACTCCCTTTTGGAAAATATTAAAACAAAGAATAATTACTATTTAAACCTACCTGATAACCAGATTCCAGATACAACATATATAAATTTATTAAATAATGAAATTTGGGACGTATATCTTCAGATTGAATATAATAGACGACAACTAACTGAAGAATTTCGGACTACACCAGACATAGGTATTTTAGAGAATGGTTGGAAAGAAGCAAGTTCATCTTTAATGAGTAGTTTCAAAGAACCATCAGTATTCGTCCAATATGATTTTTCCCCTTCTGAATGGACATCAAATACGATTTTAGTTATTCCGGGTGGCGGTTTATCTGGTTTAGACAACTCCCAGCAATTCAAAGACAACCTTGCACAATTTGTTTCTTCTGGTGGCACAATTGTTTGCCTTTCTCAACAGCACGGGTATGAATATTCATCTTTACCTGGAGGGGAACAAATATCAGCTTATGGCTGGCTTGAAGATCAAGGATGTTTTTCCAATGCTATTTATATCGATCAATGGCATCAGATTTTATCAGGGCAGATTTCAAACATGATTTCAGCCAGTGTAGATGGATACTTTACAGGCTATCCTGATTCCACAACTGTTCTTTTGCGAAGGACCAAAAATAACGAACCCGCGATGATAATGTATCCATACGGCCAGGGATGGGTAATCGCCACAACCATGTATGAGGATTGGGCGTATGGTAACGGGCAATCCAGTGCGCAGGGACGTGCGTTAATTCGCGATATTGTTGCGTGGGCTAAAAAACCTCAAGCATTGCCGGAAGCAAAGCCCGGGCAGGCTATTAATATTGAGGTATCAGTTAGAAATAATTCTCAATCCAATGCCGGTCAGGTAAGATTTGTTATACTCGACCCGGATCGGAACAAAATCAATGAGTCTATTCAACCCATTTCTCTTGATTCAGGTCAGGGGACAAATATAGTTACAACTTATAACTCTCAACTGGGGGATCCTTTGGGTATCTGGTTGGTGGATTATGAATTACTCGACTCAAACGGGACTGTTCTTCAATCCCAGGCAGAAGGCGAGCGTTTTGCAATAAGCAATCCTCCATCCGGCACACAGCCAAATCCTGATTTCATGGTCTGGGCGACATCGACAACTGAGCAGG
>JBFLXS010000713.1 GCA_040755795.1 bacterium
AATTGTGTGACCATTGCTCGGCTAAACCAAATCCAATTTTTAAGTCATCTCTAATCGCTTCCAAAACATGCCAGTTTCTCAATTTGTATTTAATGTCAACGTAACACACACCCGGTGTGTCTATTTATATTTAAAAAGAAGAAGACTGTGGTTTAAAATTACTTTGTATCCACCCACCCTGTCATCGCCATAAAGGCGCATCTTTTCATATCAGCTAATAGGAAATCCCCCTTAGAACTAGCTTCGCTGCCTTCATCTAAAACTTGATTAGGGTCACGACCAAAATCTGTTGGTAAGACTGGTCGGGCAGACCAACCCTCAAAAGACTCATCGTCTGGAACCATAAGCATAAAGGCATCGGCTCCATATTTCCTTCTCACTTTAGCTAGTTGTTTCTCCGCCTCTCTACGTTTAAAGGGATTTAAACCTCCTGGGGTAAGTGGAATTGCAAAGGTTTTTATATGAGTCCATATTTCTTGGGGAATTCTTCCGTTTATTACCCAACCGTTGGGTACTCCTACTCTCTCTAACAAATCTATCCTTCTGCCATGTAATTTCTGTGCAAGTACTTGGGGGTTATCTTGTTCTCTGCTCTCCTCAATCTTTCTCATATGCTGTCTTATATCATAATCATGCCCTAAAGTCAAATTTTTTACGATGTATATAATATTTCTATGTCTTATAAGTACAATTGGTCTTTACTTCGTGCTGAATTTATAACTGGGTCTTGGTTAACTGTTTCAGATTTTTTTAGAGATAAAGGAATTTCTTCTAATTCTCGTACCAGGACAAACGCTAAAGGATGGAACGGGGCCAGGGTTGATTATCTCAAAAAAGTGATTTCTCAAACTCAACAAAAGGCTATAGAATCGGAAACAGATATAAGAATAAGACAACAACAGGAAGCTAAACTCCTTCAGAGAAAAGGATTAGAAAAACTGGATGAACTTGAGATAAGGACGGTTGAAGAAGCTAGACGGCTAATTACATCAGGACTTCAGGAAGAAAGACTAGCGCTTGGCCTGGACCAAAAAACTGCTACCCAGGTGCAAAGCTATTCCACCTCCCAGGTGGAATATCTATTCTATTATATCAGAAAAAGTCCAATGTCAATACTCCAATGGTAGCTTTGCGTTCCCACTATCCCGACAGACAAAGACATCTTGGGGTTATTTTACCATACCTTTACAATAATACTTAATTCTACGATGTCAGGTGTGAACATAATTTTAAAATGATGTA
>JBFLXS010000714.1 GCA_040755795.1 bacterium
GAGTTGCCGCCTATCTTTGTCCCGTTTTGGTAAATATCTGTGCAAACTATGTAAGTGCCGAAAAGAAGTTCCTGCGTTAATGCGTAAATGCGTAGATGCGTTACCTGACCGGAGGAAGATAAATTTATTTGTTCGGTTGTATCGAAAACTTTTTGATTATTGGGATTTAAAATATATGTTTTAACTTCGCAATCATAACCTGCCTGGGTGAGGTTGGTTATGGTTTCATTTATGTGGACACTTTCACCCTTCCTGTAGATAGTCTTATCCAGGAAAATATCCGCTCCTGCTGACGGTGATATGACCCAGATGCCTTTCTCGGAATTTGCTAATCTTATATTTTCTGAATCAAATAACGTTACATTAAAAAAGATTGTTTCCACAACAGGTGTTGTATATGTAAAAGTCACTTCTGAATGCGCAGAGACATGGACATTTGAAATAGTTTGCGGAGATACCTTCATACCAACTACCGATATACTTCCATCAATCAAATCTATATCGCTGTTGTTTTTCACATGAATCGTCAAAACCACTGTCGAACCCGGTGTAACATTCTCTGTGGTTGATGTCGCCCAGACCATAAAGCTGGGATTGGGCTTGGTGCCGGATGGAGGGCTGCTGATTGCAAACCTTGCACCAGGTGATTCGGTTTGAAATTCCAGGCCGGTGCTGTCAAAAAGGCTGTATTCCACATGCCAGATACCCAGGGGCGTTGATGCGTTGATGGGATAATGCGTTGATGAGTTAAAAGATAATGAAGTATTTGTCGTCTCCTCTGATGCTAAAATTACTGATTGTAACGATTCACTAACGACATTCCGGTCAGGGTCAAGAATATTTATTTTTAAATTTACCGCTTCTCTCGCATTAACGCTTCCACTCATCAACGCGTTTACTACTTTATTTTTTGCTTCAAAACTCAGATTTATAGTTTCGCCCGGTCTTATCTCAGGCAGTACCTCAGGTTTCTTTGCCCATGAAATAATATCCCTGATTAAAGCCCGTCCCTGTTCTGTCGACTGCCCGTTGCCATATGCCCAGTCTTCATACATAGTTGTTGCTATTACCAAACCTTGTCCATACGGATACATTATCATGGCAGGTTCGTTATTCTTGGTTCTGCGTAAAAGAATAGTTGTAGAATCCGGATAACTCGTGAAGTATCCGTCTACTGATGCTGAAATGGTTGCTGACGATTGCCCACTTAAGACCTGATGCCAATTATCTATATACAGGGC
>JBFLXS010000715.1 GCA_040755795.1 bacterium
AATAAGGTGTAGAGTTATAGAGATAAGTCGTAGAGTCTTTTCTTAAGTAAAAAAATAAAAAAAAGCTTGACACTTTACATAACAGACACAGAGACGCAGAGAAGAAAATTAAAATTTATGGACGATACGCTTAATCCCATCCTTGAGGATATATATTTCGTAACATTTTAGCCATCTGAAGTGAAATTCAGGTAATCAGTTATCGGTGATCAGGTTATCGGTAAAGGGAAAAGATCAATTGGTTGTTACCGATTACCTGATTACCGATTACCTTGCACTTCATTTGGGTAAATAGTTACTATATTTCAATGGCTACACCAATAATCTTTTCTGGTAACCGTTCAGAGGTTATACATTAGAAGTGTAAGAAGGGGGATAAGGAGATAAGGAAGATATGGAGATAAGATATATAGAATATAGATTGAAATTTATAGAAATAGGTAGAAATTGATTGTGGAAAACAACAAATTTCCATAAATTTCTATTAGTTTCTATTAATTTCAATTTTTTTATAATATCTCCCTATCTCTTTAATCTCCACATCTCCTTTTGTTACACCACCTGAACGCTTACTTTTATCTTACTGGTATTATAGCAGATAATTCTGTAAAAGTCAAAGGTTTTTTACTTTTGTCAGGAATTCTCGGTGAAAAATTAGATAGAGACTCATTATTCCTTATTTTTCTCTCAAAATGTTTACGAAAAATATTTGTAATCATTCAGGTGGTAATTTACCGCAGAGACGCAGAGGAACAGAGAAGACATAGAAATAAATCAGATAACAGAAAAGATTATTGAGGCAATCATAGTAATACATAGGACATCGTAACTATTCAGCCACAGATAGACACGGATGAAACACTGAAAATTCGTGAATCGTGTCCGGTATCCGTGTCCGTAGTTAGGCTGAAGGTTTTTTCTCCTGTTGTCCTCTGCCTTCTCCCCTCTGTATTTATCCGTGCTAATCCGTGTTAATCAGTGGCTGAATAATTACTTTAATTTTTTTCTCTGCGTCTCTGCGTCTCTGCGGTGAACGATTACAAATATTTTTTTCTATCTCTCCTAAACATAGATGAATTCAGTCTCTAAAAATTCACCGAGGAGAGCGTTGCAAATGTCTTTTAGTTATGGTGCGGGTTTGGGGTGAGTTTTGAGTGATAAAAGATGCCAAAACGATAAAAAAGAGATAATTTGCTTAGTTGACATCAAAAAGAGGAGGTGTTATAT
>JBFLXS010000716.1 GCA_040755795.1 bacterium
ATTTCAACCAAATTCTTTTAATATCTAAAAATGAACCCAATCCATATAACCCATATTTTTGACTCCAGGCAAAACCACATAATCCACACAGGAAAGTCGCAATAAATATATACCACACATCCTGTATTATCAGATAAGGAAGGTGTTTAGGAAGAAAATTCTTTAATATTATCTCCCGCATACCAATGAAATACATATAATAAAGGTAAGGTAAAGAGGTAATTACGCACACCTCAGATAAAATTAATGATTTACCTGCACTCTCACGATTAAATAAATTTCTCATTTTTCCAGTCTCTAATTTCTATTTTCGGTTTTTAAAATTCTATTTCCATTATGGCTATTCCCAATCCCCAGCCTATTCCATCAGCGAGTAAGTCCTCATGGTCAAAGACATCATCCATTTCTTCTTTGATGATACCAGCGGCCGCGGTGGCTAAACTTGCATAGCAAAATGAAGAAAACTTACTTAAACCTCGATTTTCGCAATAAAGATAAGTGGCATCATAGATTACAGCGCTGACAACGATATGAGCAATCTTATCTTTCTCTAATTTAAATTTCGCCTCTGATACTCTTACGAAATTAGTCATCAAAAACCCTATAAGTAACAAAACAACAGGTATTTTTTTAATTTGACACATTTCCATTTCCTCCTTTAACTGGTTAAATAGTTACCAATATTTAAAAGATAACTTCAATAGAATCGTATTTGACAAAATTGTTTTCATTACAGAAGTTAATATTTGCATTTGAAGAAATTGGTTGAAGTTCCGTATTAAGCCAGGTATGAAGATATACCTTTAGATAAATTCTATATTGATGTCCTGTAGTAAGTATATATCCTGTCTGAAAATCAAATTGCCCGGTCAAATCACCTGCAGAAGGTCTAATCCAGGTCCAATTATTAGCTGGTGGAATTATATAAGAAGGCAGGGTTGCTGAAGTAGTTAAATCAATTGCCTCCAGAGATAGTCTAACCTCACCACCAGCAGGTAAATCTATAAGATACTGTCCATTATAGCTACCTTTTATTCTAATAACAACCGGGTAATTTCCGACCATCTCATCGATTAAATTAATCTTAACCCCTAAATTTCCATAGGCATACACATCTCCTGTCCCTTCTCCGGGCACCCCAACACCTATAAAAATACATTTATTTTCTTTATCAACTTGCACATATTCATAACTATTAGTTAATTGTCCGCTATGCCATGATT
>JBFLXS010000717.1 GCA_040755795.1 bacterium
ATAAGTGCTATAGATGTAACTGTTCTTTCTGACAAAAATCGAAAAAAATACTTGACTTTTGTTAAAATATATGGTATATTAAATAGTAAGGGTTCAGGGAGGATAAAAATAAGGAGAAAGGGAGAAGTGGAGAAAAGAAGAGTTAACTGATAGGATTATTAATGCCTGTATTAATGTCCATAAAAAGTTAGTGTCGTGTTGAACAAATAACGCATGGAATTTGATTCTGGTAACTGGTGATTGGTAACTGGTAATTAAATACCGTTTGGCTGAGCTCATGACGAAACTATTTAACCAATTACCAATTACCAGTTACCAATTATCCGTTTGAGGTTATGAAATCTGATGATACGCCGTGCAAAACTTACTTAACACCACACCAGGATTGATGTCCGAAGGGTGGAGCAAGAAAAAGTTTGAGCCATTTCTCCTTGTTTACACTTCTAATGTATAGCCGTGAACGGTTACATTAAATATATAGTAAATGTTCAGGGTGTAATAAAGAAAAAATGGAAAAACCAGGAAAACGGTTACCTTTAATCTTTGTGTCCTGGTGTCTTTGTGGCTGAACAATTACAAAAAGGAGGGTGGTTAAAATGTTAAAACAAACTAATAGTTGTAAGTATAAGAGAGAGAGAGGTTACGAAATGAAAGGAGTTTTAAGTGGAGGTTTAGGATTAATGTTAAAATACGGTTTATGCTTTTTAAGCAGGCTAAAATTAATTGCCTGCTTTATTTGTCTTATAGGAAGTTATGCCTTTGGAGCAACCTATGAATCACAGCAAGCAAGTCCTGCTGTTGCATTAGGGGCATTGTCCTCTGGCAGTGGTCCCCTACCCCAAGCAGCAGACTTCCAACCGCGTGTTCAAGGACAAGGAGCTGACTTGTATACCGGGGATATGAATTTACCTATTCCTTTATTTACAGTGCCAGGCAGAGGCGGGCTAAATCATCCGATTGACCTTTCTTATCAAGCCGGGATTAAAGTTGACCAGGAGGCATCCTGGGTTGGATTAGGCTGGAATCTTACTTCAGAGGCGATTACTCGCAATGTAGTTGGCTGGCCAGATGATTACTTAAAAGGCGAAGCTGAACTTAAAATCTCTAAAAATGATTTTATAAAAGATATAGATGGATTTTTATACACAAACGATACTGCTTCTTATGTTATAGAAAATGACCCTAATACATATGTTGCTTATGATGATAATTTCTATGG
>JBFLXS010000718.1 GCA_040755795.1 bacterium
GGTAACTGGTAATTGGTAACTGGTAATTGGTAATTGGTTAAATAGTTTCGTCCTGAGCTCAGCCAAACGGTATTTAATTACCAGTTACCAATCACCAGTTACCAGAATCAAATTCCGTGCGTTATTTGTTCAACACGACATTAGAGTAATGGATATTATTCACCCCACCAAATCAGGAATCATCATTATTAATCGCGTGGTGTATTCAACTAAAGTTTTTAACATCCACAATCCAAAGATAGAAATCGTCAAAAGTGTAGCAATTATCTTTGGGACAAAGGTCAATGTCATTTCCTGAATAGCGGTGGCGGTTTGGAATATGCTCACGATTAATCCTACAATTAGACTTACCCCTAACATTGGCGCCGAAATTAATAACATATAGAATAGCGCCTCTTGAACTAATTTAATCACCATTTCCTCACTCATTATTTCACCTCAACTCTAATGAAAACTTAATACCAGTGACCTGACCAAAAGATTCCAGCCATCGACCATTACAAATAAAAGTATTTTAAAGGGCAGAGAAATCATCACTGGTGGTAACATAATCATTCCCATAGACATTAAGACACTGGCAACAATCATATCAATGACTAAAAATGGGATAAAAAGGGCAATTCCCATTTGAAAGGCATAGGTTAATTCACTCGTCATAAATGCCGGTATCAAAACATAGGTTGGCACATCCTTCTGCGTTTTAGGTCTTGGTAATTTACTCATTCCTAAAAATAAATCTATATCCCTGTCACGGGTTTGTTTAAACATAAATTCACGAAAGGGAATACTGCCCTTTTCTATTGCCTGGGTAGGGGTTATTTTCCCGGATAAATATGGCTGAAGGGCAGTATTATTTACTTTAGTCAATGTCGGTGCCATAATAAAAAAGGTTAGAAATAGAGCTAATCCGGTAATTACTTGTTGTGGAGGTGCCTGTTGTGTGGCTAAAGCCTGTTTGACGAAAGAAAGGACTATCACTACTCGAATAAACGAGGTCATCATCATTATGATACTTGGCACTAAGGTTAAAATTGTTAAAAGAAAGAGTATCTGAAGGGCTAAAGCGACATCTGTGGGTTTCCTTGCCTCTTCAATCCCTATATTTATTTTAGGAATAGGCAGAGGAAGATTTTGGGCAAAAACATTGTCCGCACATAGTCCAATTATTGAGACTATAAATATCCCTGACAATATCCTCCCGGTTTTATTCATTTTTTT
>JBFLXS010000719.1 GCA_040755795.1 bacterium
TTAATGACCCTCTGGGTTATCTTTTGGGACTCCAAAATGTCAAGAGAAACAAAAAGATGGCAAGAAATGAGGTAACACAATGCCACGCACCGTAAATATAGCCTTAAGTTCTACGCAACGCTCTCAATCTCTGCAGTAAAAAAAATTGAAAAAAACTCTTGACAAATTTAAAATTATGTGGTATAATTATAACACACAAACAAGGGAGGGAAATTAAAAAGGAGAGTAAAAAGAAGATGAGTCCTTATCCCTATGGTCATCATAAATTCAGCAGGAAAATAAAAAAAGAAAGGTAAGCCTTCTGGCATTAATCTAAAGTCAAGAAGGCTTTTTTGTTTTTATAAACCACGAATGGCACGAATGGCACGAATTAATGGGTAAAAAAAATTCGTATAATTCGTTAAATTCGTGGTTAAAAAGGAGGTAAAATATTATGGCTAATAATCAAGTTGTTTTAGACCCAAAATTATTACTTCACTATAATCAAACTAAAAACGAAGTTGAGCATTTTGACCCGACATTCGATAATATCGTCCGCCAGACCTTTTTGCGCGAGGCAATGAAGAAAAAAGCAGGAGATATTGGCTGGGAGGATGAAACTAAAATTATTCCTGATACTGGTTACAAACTCTTCGATAAAAACCTTGATGGTAAAATAACTGTCAGTGACTTGAAATTATATGCCCCGAATATTACTAACCTCTTAACCTCGATTGAACAAGCCATAGACAAACCACCAGAAGAAAATAAGCAGGTTGATTTTAACAAAGATAATAAGATAGACCAGGAAGATATATTTACTCTTTGGGCAAATACCAATCTCCCCAATCTTGACCTGTTAAAGCAAGCCTACAGTAAAACATCCAATGACCCAAACTGGGAAGATAAAACTGAAATAGTCAAATTAGGCTACAAAAATGCCGATGTAAATCTGGATGAGGAGGTAAATGACCTTGATAAAGCGCTGATATTTTCTGCCATTTATCCTAACGGGACATTAGTTAGAAGCGAAGCAGACAATAGATTTATGATTGTTTCAGGAACTAAAAAACGCATCATGGAAGATAAGACCATTGAAAACTTAGGCATTGACAAAAACCAGATAATTACACTAACAGATGAAGAGTTAGAACTTATACCTGATGGTGAAGATGTACCTGCAATAAAATATGACAATGGTACATTACTAAAAGTAAAAGATTCAAATCTTGACCA
>JBFLXS010000720.1 GCA_040755795.1 bacterium
GAAATTAATAGAAACTAATAGAAATTTATGGAAATTTGTTGTTTTCCACAATCAATTTCTACCTATTTCTATAAATTTCAATCTATTTCTATTATCTTATCTCCATATCACTCTTATCTCCTTATCCTCTTTCTTACACTTTTGATATATAGCCTGAACGGTTGTCGATTTTGGAAAATCGACCTACAAATAGTTGAAGGAGTTGAGGATGATGAAAAAATGGATGGCCGCTCTGGCAGTGGTGAGTGCGGTTTTGGTGTTGGGACAGGAGGTTGTATCTGTTGAGCCGAAAGCAAAAGAGGAGGTTGAGTTTTAGTGAATTGAGGGTGAATTTATAAATGTATATCTATCTGGATGAATCTGGTGATTTAGGGTTTTCTGAAAGAGCATCAAATTACTTTGTAATTACTTTACTCTTTGTTAAGGAGGTAAAGATGGTAAAGGAATGCATTAAGAAAATCCGACATAAGAAGTTAAAGAAGCAATTGCAAAAACTTCCTGAAATAAAGGCATATAATTCTAATGATAGGATACGAAGTATGGTCTTAAGATGTCTTGTTAGCAAAGATATTGAGGTTCATACTATAGTGCTTGATAAAACTACAATAAGTACAAAATTAAAAAAGGAGAATCTTTATAATTATCTTACTGGAATGCTAATTGAAGAGTGTGCTTTGCTTAATCGTTCATCAGTTACTCTTGTTGTTGATAAGAGAACTTCTAAATATCATGTTATAAAAGAGTTTAATCAGTATGTTAAATTTAAAGTAGAATCTCAGATATCTCTTCAAACTAAGTTTAAAATACACCATAAAGATTCAGAAACAGATGGAGGATTACAAGCAGTTGATTTTATCTCATGGAGTATATTTCGAAACTATGAGTGGAAAGATTCAAGGTTTTATGACTTGATTAAAGAAAAGATAACTATTGAAAAGAAATTATATTAATAAAAAAAGCGGTCCCTACAGCATATACTTCCGTGACTTAACCCACCTTACAGCAGGAAACATCACGGTACGCTGGAGGACTTACCCGCTTTTGATATAATTATAACCCATGATTGAAGAAATGTCAAGAAAAAATTCGACCTGTGCGGTTAGAAATTACAAGCAAATTTCCTCAAACCTGAAAGGTTTGACTTTTACATAACCGTAGATAAAATCTACGGAGAGAAGAAAAGCTCCTGCTTACTACTCAACCCTGAAAGGGTT
>JBFLXS010000721.1 GCA_040755795.1 bacterium
CAACCTCAAAATAAAGGAGACATAAAATGGCCTGGTTTAGAAAACCTAAATATACCACTATTCCGGTTATACGGAAAAAAGCCGAAGTTCCTGAGGGATTATGGATAAAGTGTAAAGAATGTGGTGAGATGATTTATAAAAAAGATTGGGAAAGTAATTTTAAGGTGTGCCCTGCGTGTCATTACCACTTTCGATTGAGTAGTCAGGAAAGAATAGCCATTACTTTAGATAAAGATAGTTTGGTGGAAGATGATGTTGATATTGTACCAATTGATTTTTTAAATTTTACTGATTCCAGGAGTTATAAAGACCGTTTAATTGAGTATCAACAAAAAACAAAACTTGAAGATGCTGTTGTGACTGGCACCGGAACAGTAGGTGGGTATAAAGTTGTTATTTGTATTTTAGATTTTAGTTTTATGGGTGGAAGTATGGGGTCAGTTGTGGGAGAGAAGATTACCCGAGCAATTGAAAAGGCTATCTCAATGAGATTGCCTTTAATTATTATCTCAAGTTCAGGTGGGGCAAGGATGCAAGAAGGGATAATGTCTTTAATGCAAATGGCTAAAACCTCAAGTGCGATTGCGAGATTAAATACCGCTGGGGGACTTTTTATCTCTGTTCTTACTGACCCGACTACTGGTGGAGTAACCGCAAGTTTTGCCTCACTTGGTGATATTATCATTGCCGAGTCAAATGCCCTAATAGGGTTTGCTGGACCGCGCGTGATTGAACAAACAATAAATCAACAACTGCCAAAGGAATTTCAACGGGCAGAGTTTTTGTTAGAACATGGGCTGGTAGATATGGTTGTCTCTCGTCAGGAGATGAAAGATACCATCACCCAGCTTTTAAAACTTTTGAGTTAGAAAAACAGGTGGTGTCTGAAAATAACGCTAATAGCGAAATCTATCCAGATTTGGTGTAAAAAAGGGGATAAGGAGATAAAGAGAGATATGGAGATTATTCATTGTAATTTGCAAAATTTTAGAATGAATTTATCTCCTTATCTCCATAATCCCCATATCTCCTTTTCTTACACTATTTCAACCTTTATGCTAGATTAAGACACCACCGAAAAACAGAGGTCAGGTGCCATATATATCTAGTGTGGTGTTGAGTAAGTTTTGCACGGGGCATCATCAGGTTTCGTAACATGCAAACGGATAATTGGTAACTGGTAACTGGTTAAATAGTTTCGTCCT
>JBFLXS010000722.1 GCA_040755795.1 bacterium
ACCGTAAAAGCTGATTAAATCAGAAGAGTGAACACATTTTTAAGGCTGGAGGCTCTAAATGCTTTATAACTGCTGGTAAAATCATAAACTACAGTTGATTGTGGAATTTAGATGCGTTTGCCCTGGGAATACCCCAAAAAATCCTTGACAAATAATGCGGTAATATGATATACTTAATTATTAATAAGGGAAAATATGGTGAGCGTAGCTCAATGGTCAGAGCGAAGGACTGTGGCTCCTTAGGCTGGGGGTTCGAATCCCCTCGCTCACCCCAGAAGAGGCAAAAATATGCACTATGACACTGTATTCAATCGTTCTTTAATTATTTCTACTACCTTTCATATCTGCATAGTCATAATTTTTTTCTTTATTACCTTCCATCCTCCTATTCCTTTATTTAAAACAATCGAAATCTCAATTGTAAGACTTCCAGAAAAAGAAGAACCAAAACCAGAAATTTTAAAACCTAAAATCATGAAAAAAATTAGTGGAGTCGTTAAAGAAAAATCTCGTTTAAAGGTCAAAAAGTTACCACAACCGATTAAAAAACCTATAATTCCTCCTCCAATTAAATCAACCGGAATACAAGAAGTAAAAGAGATAATAACACCCCTCCCTTCCGCCCCGGGAGGGACTAAAATAGATGATTTTCATGGCGAAGTGCCTGTGCCGAAATCAACTACCCCACAAGAAATTATCTCTACTGGTGAAAAAGATACACAGGTAAGTTCAATTCTTCCTCCTCAGGAAGGGAAAAAAGATGGTGAAACAATAGGTCCTTATATTCATATTGGTGGCCCGGCTGGTGAAAGAAAGGTGTTATATCAACCAAAGTTTAAAATCCCTTATTGGTTAGAAAAAAGTGGACAATCCATCAAGGGAAAATTAAAAATCTGGGTTCTACCGGATGGCTCTATTGATAAGGTCGAGCTAGATGAATCCTTTGGTTATGCGGAGATTGACCGATTAGCCCAATCCGCGGTCTATAAATGGCGATTCTATAAACTGCCGTCGGATATTAAAAGAATAGATTGGGGCACGGTAATCATTACGATTAAATTAGAGTAACTGTTCAGCGCAGAGATGATATGATAAAGTGTCAAGTTTGACCTGCGAAAGATTTTATGGTATACTATACAAAAAGTATTAACTAACTAAAATAAGGAGGACAAACTTATGACACAAACAACATATTTACCAAAA
>JBFLXS010000723.1 GCA_040755795.1 bacterium
TGAAAATTATAAATCCCTCAGGGAGAACTTCTTTGACTTGAGGCATCATTTTTATTTGAGCAATCTCTTCCTGGCTTATATATTCAAATTCTTCACTATATGGGCTACTATAGAGATAAATAAGAGAAGAAGAGAGGCTTCCTAGTTCATTTAATATAAGAAGCCTTCCTCCCTCAAGGATTCCTATGGTTAAAATTACATTAGAAACCCCAATGATTATTCCAAGCATACTTAAGAATGACCTTATCTTATTAACATAAAGCGATTTTATGGCTGCGGTTGTATACTCAAGGAGGATCATTTAATCTTTAATTACTACTGTATCTTTATCATTCAGGTCTTGTGGTGGGTTAAGAACTATTTTTTCATTTTCATAAACTCCAGAGATGATACAAGCTTCCATTGCATTTTCCAAGCCAGTCTTTATTTCACGCTTTGTTACTTTATTCCCTTTCACTACAAAAACATACCTTTTGCCCTCAGATTCTATAATTGCCTCAAGGGGAATCTTTAATACATTATCTATCTTTTCCCTTTCTTTAAGATTCCTCTCTGCCTCCTTTATCTCTAAGTCTTTGGCAAGTTTATCCATTTTTATCTCTTTTAACCTTGCCAAATATTCTGTTTTATCTAACTTCCCATTTTCCGCTACCTTACAATAGGGATTGATTATAATTCCCATTTTCCGCTATTATTTAATAATAGATTAACATAAAAGTAAAAAATTCTCAAGGTTTTTGCTTTAAAAACCGATAAAGAAGATGTGCAGACTATTTCAGAAGATAAAATTAAGTTTTTTTCCAAGCTAATTGGCTCTTTAGTCCTTCTTAAGCCTGTTCTTGATAAGATGAATATTGCAGAGATTATTGATAGCATCTGCCCGGCTGATAAACAACAGATAGTAAGTCATGGAAAGACAATAGAGATTCTTGTTTGTAATCGTCTTCTTTCCGCCCAACCCCTTTACCATGTAGAGGGATGGGCTAAATATGCTCCCATTAAAGAGGTTTATGGTATAGATGCATCTTTACTTAATGATGACCGCCTTACAAAGACATTGGATGCTATCCATCCTTCTTTAGGGGTTATCAAGAGTGAAATAGCCCTTAATGTTGCTCAGACCTTTAATCTTCCTTTAAAACAGATCCATTGGGATTTAACTAGCTTTCACTTTACAGGGGAATATGAAAATCAAAAGGAA
>JBFLXS010000724.1 GCA_040755795.1 bacterium
TTTACTCTTGAATAGTGCCAGAATTTTTCATACGATTTTGTTTTGGATTAAACGGATAAATCCGCTTAATCTGTTAAATCCTGCTGAAAAAATAATAGAATTAATTGCTGGTTCAAAATCGCTGATAATACCCTGGTGGAAGAAAATCCGGGATTAATACCATTAACTGGAGAGTGGAATTCAGGGGTGGTTACCCAGAATAACATCACCGATATAGCCAGAACTAAAATAGATGGTATATATTCAGACTTTATCTTTGAGACAAAGATAAAAGCTGAGCAAACAACATATCCCACTGATTGTCGCTACATTAATTTTAGGGTCAAAGATGAACAGAATCAATATGTATTACAGATATTTGGCACGCATCTTAATTTATATAGAGTAGTAAATGGGAATTGGACCTGTCTTGCTGAAGTATCAAGGACATTACCTCTTAATACCTGGGCAGATTATAAAGTAGTGGCTAATGGAAGTCAGATCAAGGTGTATGAGAATGATAGAGTAATCGCAAATGTTAAGGATAACTCAATTTCTTCAGGTGAGATAATTTTACAGACATACAAGACACAAGCATCATTTGATGAGACAAAAGTTACTACTATTAAAAATAATGTTCTTTCGGATGATGAACTTTCTGAGATTCCAGAAGGTACTCTGTTAGAAGCAAAATATCCTAATGGAACGGTATTGGAAGATATAAATGGAAATATGTATATGATGAGTCAGGGGATAAGGAGGTTAATTCCGGATGAGACTACTTTTGATACATTGGGTGTTATAAAAGAAATTCCAACAGACCCTTTAGAGTTTGAAAAAATAAATGAAGGCAAAAGAGTGTATGATTTAATTCCAATAAGTGGACAGTGGAGTTTGAAGGATGGAGTCTATCAGCAAGAGAATATGACGGCTCTTATTTCTATAGCCAAATTAAAAGAAACTTACTCAGATTTCATTCTTAAAACAAGGATAAAGGCAACTCAGACAACCTATGCGACTGATTGTCGCTACATTAATTTTAGGGTCAAAGATGAACAGAATCAATATGTATTACAGATATTTGGCACGCATCTTAATTTATATAGAGTAGTAAATGGGAATTGGACCTGTCTTGCTGAAGTATCAAGGACATTACCTCTGGGGACATGGGCTGAGTATAAAATAGTAGCTAATGGGGACCAAATTCAGGTATATGA
>JBFLXS010000725.1 GCA_040755795.1 bacterium
TAAGCTGTTGTGCATTTAAATTGTGATGAAAGCATTACCTTTGTTTTTGAGCTTTCGGCCCCACTTAATAACCAGCTCTCCTTCATTTAAAAGCCCATGTAATAAATACTCTAGCTCTTCAATTGATTTGAATAGTCGATTAGCTACATATTCTTTTGTAGAATGCCATACCAATTCAATTAAGTTATAATCCGGGCTATATTCCGGAAGAAATTCTAAATGAAGATTCGGCATCTCTGCTTCAATCTTATCGATATACTCTTCTTTCTTGTGAAAACTTGCATTATCAAGAATGATAACTATCTTAGCTCCTTTATCTGCAAAGTCTTTGGCTTGATTACCAGCTTCTACCCATTCGTAAATTAGCTCTTGATAAAAGATTTTAAGGACTTTGTAAAAGTTATCTGCATTGCCTTTATCCAGAAAGTCTACGAATCTTTTCTTATCTGAGTACCTCAGTCCTCCCATTACATTAACTCTTCCTTTCCTCCTATCCCCTCTAACCTTTTTTTGGCTTCCTTTTTTACCCCAATTTTTTCTTCTTATAACTCTTAAACTAAATCCACTTTCATCCCAAAACCATACCTGTAATTGTTCTGGGCTTGCTTTTTCTAGTTTTAAATATTCCTCTATCTTCTCTTTAAATGCTTTTCTTTTTTCAGGATTTCTTTTTGCTTCTAAACTATACTTTGCCCAGCGGTAGACGTACTTTTTTCTCTCTAATATCCTCCTGACCTGCGACCCACTTAATTGGATTCCCGTGATGTTTTCTAAATATGTTGCTAATCTTTGAGCTGTCCATCTACCAAACTCGTATCCTAATTCTTCTGGCTCTTTATCTATAGTTTCTAGGAGGATTTCTATATATTTATCTGTAGCTTTTTTATGGTTTCCCCTCATCCTCTCATCTTTTAAACTTTCTAGATTGTCTGGATCTCCATGAATACACTCTTTTAGACACTTTATTTATTGAACAACCCAAAAACTCGGCAATTTTAGCTTGCGTTTTTCCATCATTGAGCAGCAATAGCATGAGGATTCTTTCTCGGAGATGTCCATTTTCCTCCTCTTTTAAGGCTTTTTGTAGTTTTTTTACTTGCTCTGGAGTGAGATATTTTTTTGCTGGCATCTTGCACTTGTTAGACTAAATTTAATTTTACATTATACCCTATTTAAATGCTTAACAGCTTA
>JBFLXS010000726.1 GCA_040755795.1 bacterium
TAATTTCTTTTACTTCTGACTCAAAAAAATCTTTTACTTTCGCCCAATCGATTTCAATCAACAGGTTAGGCATAGGTTCTTTGTCAGCATCATCAAAATAAGTTAAACTTTTAAGAATGTGAATAATATTATAATTTACACTTTTATATTTTTCTCTAAAGAATCCTAATATTTCCCTGAGATGTCTTTTTTGTTGACAAATGACATATAAATCAATAAAATCTCTTCGACTTCCTCTTGAGGAAATAGCATCTATCTTCATACAAGCAATATCTAAAATATCTGCTACTTTTATGCCCATAAAATCTTTAGTTGAAAACAAAAGTGGATAGGGATATTTAAAAAAACTAACTTTTGTTCCTTCAAATATTCCTATAACTGTATTAGGTGACTTTTTTTCCAATATAAAATCACCTTTTTCTATAAGTCTTTCTATACATAAATTAGTATCAATATCCATTGGTGTAAAGAAATCTAAATCCAATGATTGACGATGTCCTAATTGTAACGCTACTCCTGTTCCACCTACTAAATAATAATCCTTACATAGTAAGCTTAATAATTCCATATTGGACTTTGTTGCTTTTGAAATGACCTTTTCAAACATAAAATTTCCTCTTTATTTAGGTCAAAATATAGGCGCCAGAAATTAGCACTTTTAGGAGATAGTCTTCGAGTGTGCAAAAGTGTATTTTTAATTAGCTGTATAGAAAAACTCTTTATCATCCAGAAAATAGCCTGTTCATCTCCATATTCTAATATTCGCTCAATGATAAAGTTAGAATAGTTATCTTTATTTAGATCTTCGAATGATATATCCCAGAAATATTTTTTTAAATATTTAGGCAACCTATTACTCACCTATCTTCCTCCCCATTTATAAATTTATAGTAAGTATTAACCAGAAGTTCACATTAGTATTGTGGATAGTGGATAGTTGATGGTTGATAGTCTATGAAACTATCAACTATAAACTATAAACTATCAACCATCAACCTTGTTTTTAGCCCTAGTGTCGTGTTGAGTAAGTTTTGCACGGGGCATCATCACGTTTCGTAACCTACAAACGGATAATTGGTAATTGGTAACTGGTTAAATAGATTCGTCGTCAGCTCAGCCAAACGGTATTTAATTACCAGTTACCAATCACCAGTTACCAGAATTAAATTCCGTGCGTTATTTGTTCAACAC
>JBFLXS010000727.1 GCA_040755795.1 bacterium
GTAATTGTTTACCTTCTTGAAGTTCGCCGAT
Organism: bacterium; assembly: GCA_040755795.1. Lineage (NCBI taxonomy): Bacteria > bacterium. The sequence goes on from JBFLXS010000727.1 coordinate 32, forward strand.
TATATACTTGAGCATAGAAAAGCTTATGTACTTCTTTAGCTACATTGTAGCTATTATGAAAAAAGAGGTAAAAATAGAGCTTCTCGGTTTTGAGATGCTTGAAAAGCAGGTCAATCAAAGCGGAAATAGTGGAAGAGTTTATGTTCCTGTTGAGTGGGTTGGCAAAAAAGTAAAAATAATTCTTCTGGAAAAATGAACGAAGCAGAGAAATTAAAAAAGAGAATAAAAGAGTTAGAAGAAGAAAACAAGCGACTAAAACAAGAGAAGGAAAAAATCAAGAGAGAATTCGAGCAATACAAAGCCAAATATCCAGCCACAAAAGAACTTCCTTCTTTTGTTAAAGAGGATGTTAAACATCCTAAGAAAACTCCCGGACAAAAGAAAGGACATAAGCCCTATTTTCGCAGGGTTCCTGGACGGATTGATTTTATTCGGCGTCTGGAAATAGATGTATGTCCGGATTGTGATACTGAATTAAGTGAGACTCAGGAAATTCGTAAAAGAGTGATTACTGACATACCCTTAATTTCCCAGACAATAAATACACAATACGATATTCACAGAAAATACTGCAAAACTTGTGATAAAATTGTTGAGCCCGCAGTTCCGAATGCGTTGCCAAATAGTCCCTTCGGGCTTAATTTGATGCTCTTGGTAGTATATTTGAAAATAGGCATGGCTCTGCCGTACAATAAAATACAACAACTTCTGCTGACAATGTATAATCTCCATATCAGCGAGGGAGGTCTAGTCAATATTCTCTTTCAAATCAAAGAAGGGTTTGGTGATTACTATCAAACTCTTGAGAGAAAGATGCGACAGGTAAAAGCTAAGCATGCGGATGAATCCGGCTGGAGAATAGACGGGATTAACCATAATATCTGGCTGTTTATCACTCAAGAAATTGCTCTCTATAAAATAAGGAAAAGCAGGGGCTCGGAAGTGCCGGAGCAGGTGTTAGGTAAGCAGAAAGATAAGACCATTATGTGTGACGGATTCTCAGCATACAATAAGCTGAAAACGCTGGCTGGATGTCTCATTCAGCTTTGCTGGTTCCATATCCTCAAGAACTCCAGAAAACATAAGAAGAATTATCCGGATGAGGGCACAGTCCTCCACGAAAAGCTCAAGAAAATATTTGAGCTTGCCAAGAGTTAT
>JBFLXS010000728.1 GCA_040755795.1 bacterium
CTGGTAACTGGTGATTGGTAACTGGTAATTAAATACCGTTCGGCTGAGCTCAGGACGAAACTATTTAACCAATTACCAATTACCAGTTACCAATTATCCGTTTGCAGGTTACGAAACCTGATGATGCGCCGTGCAAAACTTACTCAATACGACACTAACTTTTGATGGACATTAATACAGGCATTAATAATCCTATCAGTTAACTCTTCTTTTCTCCACTTCTCCATCTTCTCCCTTTCTCCTTATTTTTTATATCCTACCTGAACTCTTACCACATTTTTTACTGGGCAGCGTGAAGAGTGATAATTCACAATTCACAATTGACAATTCACCATTTTAAGGAGATTTAGGGAAAAAATGGTGAATGGTGAATGGTGAATTGCGAATTGTGAATGAATGTAACATTGTCCAGTAAAACTTATGGGTAAAGATAAGCGCTGGCGGGGGTTAGGGGGTGGAAATTAGAGGGAGAAAAACCCTTCAGCCTGATTACGGACACGGAAAACGGACACGATTCACGGATTTTTCAGCGTTTCATCCGTGTCCATCTGTGGCTGAATAGTTACAAATAAGTTACACTTTTTGGGGTGTGGTGGACAAGCCAGCGCTTTCGGGAAGTGAGCTCAGGCTTTTGCAGAAAAAAGCGCGAGCAATCTCTCGCACTCCACATTAGTGGCGAAAAGAGGAACTTACTTTTGCAAAAAACATTATGCGGGTGTTTATCAGAAATCCACCCGCTAATAACTTTTGCAAAAGTTTGTTCCCCTTTTTACTTCCTCTCACTTTGAAGGAGAGGATTGAGGTAATGGGGCATCTATATTGCTTCTTAAACCCCTCACCCTAACCCTCTCCCACAAGTATCTGTTTAGCGTACCACAGAGACACAGAGTTCACAGAGAAACAAAGAAGAAAATGGAGAAAAGGGAAATGTAGAAGGAAGAAAAATAAATAATTTCTCCCTTTCTCCAGATTTTCCATTTCTCCTTACTTTACATAAAACTCTGTGTTCTCCGTGCCTGTTATGTAAAGTGTCAAGCTTTTTTTTATTTTTTTACTTAAGATTGATTTATCTATCTATTCCTACCGATATTATGTTCCTAACGGAACGATTATTCTCATGCCTTATTTATGGGTATTATCCTATGTAAACTTCCAGTTAATAACCGCTATAATTGGTTATTTGGAT
>JBFLXS010000729.1 GCA_040755795.1 bacterium
AGTAGGGGTCGAGTCCACAGGGAAAAAGGTTCTCGTTTAATAAATCAATAGCGCAATCTTTCAATGAATATTCCAATCGCTTGAAATATTAATCTCCAAATCACTAATAATAAATATATATATATATATCAATGGGGGGGGTTTGGTTGTTGAGTTGGTAACAAATTATACTAGAGTTTGTAACGGATTATGCAAAGAAATGAAAGGTTGGTTGTGTTAATAACTAAAGGATCTCGGGAATTGATTGCCTTCACTTCTAATCACTCAATGAGCCGTACAATTATCCACTCTTCGTTTACTTTCAATCAATCAATGTCAAAGGGTTTTATCCTTCGATTTCTCCTAAGTAACTAAGTTCAGCCAAGCGCAAGAACCTAATTCTAATCATCGAACCAATCGTTTCAAAGCGAAATGATCAAGTCCGATGAAAGCATTAAACATGGAGAATCAAAGATTATGAATTTACTCAAACAAGCTTTAAGCAAAAACATAAGATCTAGCTATTCAAAGTCCATACAATCAACAAGCTTAATTGTATAACCTAATTTGCTACATGTAGTAAAGCTTAATCATGATAATTAAACTTAACCTAGCATTGGTTTTCAATTATAAACAACAAGTATCGATCCAAGTCATGAAATAATTGAATAACCTAAACTTTGTATGAATAGCTAGAATCATGATCGAAACGTAAACAAAGAATGATAAGAATACTTACATTGAGCTTTCGAAGCTAAGAACAATCAAACCCAAGAAAAAGGACTACTCACTCATTGTTGTAAATGTATAAACCATGCTTGAATTCATCATAAACTATGTAGATTTTAATAATGAAACTTGTAGAAAGGTTAAGGATAGTGATACTAAGATTATGTAAGAATTTGAGAGCAAACCGATTAAAGATGAAGATTTTATTGAATTAATAAGTAGTGAAAACAAGCTTGGAAACTATGGAAAACTAAGGAGGATTGTTCTAAGCTATTACAATAATTAGAGAGAGATAAAATGATAGGATAAGATAAGGTGTACTCTCTCTCCTCTTTTACAGCCTAAATAAAGCCTAAAATATCCAAAAATCCATATGCAACTTGCCCAAATCAAGTGGCCAAGTGGGAAGAAAACCGGAGAAAAACAGAGCCTAGGGACGCGTGGCGCGTAAAGGCAAAACGCGTGGCGCGTTTT
>JBFLXS010000730.1 GCA_040755795.1 bacterium
GGTGGGTTTTCTTCTACAAACAGATTGCTCCTCTGGAGCAAATTTAATAAGCAAAAGATGGCAGAAAATGAAGTAAAGCAATGCCTGTGACCATAGATATAGCTTTAACTCCTACGCAACGCTCTCACTACATTGCTGAATAGTTACGGGAAATTTTTGTTGACAAAGTTTTGATATTGTGGTATCTTTAGAAGAGGTAATATTAAAAGCAAATGGGAAGAAATTGGCAGGGTGAGAGGAAGGTATGGATAAGGCTAATGAATTAGAAGAAAATAAATTTATTCGCAGATTAAAAGAGTGTATCGTTGACTTACTCAAAGATGAAAAGGTTAGAATAGTTCTCTTTGGGTCAAGGGCAAAAGGGAATGCTAACCCGCTGGCAGATGTAGATGTAGGGCTTATCCACAAAGGAAAAGTGGATAGGAATAAAATAGCCCGTCTAAGAGAATCTGTCGAGGAGCTAAATATTCCCTACAAGGTAGATATTGTAGATTTTTCGTATGTTAGTAGAGAATTTAAAAAAGAAGCTCTTAAAGAGGTAGAGGTTTGGAAAGATTTGAATTAAGACAGAAAGATGCTGCTAAGGCATTGGATACATTGAAACAAATATTGGAAGAGCCCTTTTCTATTATTGTTCGAGATGCTACAATTCAGCGGTTTGAATATACCTTTGAGGCGATATGGAAGTTCTTAAAAGAGTATCTGAGAGAACAGGAAGGCATAATTTGTAATTCTCCTAAATCATGTTTTAGAGAGGCATTTTCATTAGAATTGCTGACAGAAGAGGAGACTGTAGGATTCTTAGAGATGACTGATGACAGAAATATGACAACACATATATACAAAGAGGAGGTTTCAGAAATTCTTTATGGAAAGATGCCGGATTATTATAGGTTAATGGAGACTTTACTGGAACAAATAAATTGTCAAAGGAAATTACAAGAAAAGGGAAAGAAGAAAGCTATTTAAGCCTGTTTTTATCCGTGCTAATCCGTGTTAATCAGTGGCTGAATAGTTACTGTCAGATTTCAGATTCCTATGCCTTTAATTAACCTCCTGGCAGTTATTTCCAATATACCCTGGCGGGTTAAAAGGCGACCTGTATTTAATAATTCCTTTGCCATCATAACCTTATCTTCTCTTATATCTTCAGTTTTTAATACAGCAAGGATAAGTTTAGT
>JBFLXS010000731.1 GCA_040755795.1 bacterium
GTTACCAATTACCGATTACCAATCACCAGTTACCAGAATCAAATTCCGTGCGTTATTTGTTCAACACGACACTAGATTAAGACACCACCCAATAATTAACATCAAAAATGAAGTAATGGACATCAATTTAATACTCTGGCGGATATGTTCAGGTTCAATTATCTGACTTGGGTTACCTAAAAATGGTTTTAAAGAGATTTGCCCTTGATAATAATTTAATCCGCCAAGTTGAATATTCAAAGCTCCAGCAAATCCTGCCTCTGGAATGCCGCTATTTGGGCTTGGGTTTTTATGCCCATCTCTAAGAATAGTTTTCCAGGATAAAATTCCATTTTTACCACATAGCCAGCTGGCAACAGGAATAAGGAAGGCAGAAATTCTTGCCGGGATAAAATTTGCCACATCATCAGCCCTTGCCGAAAACCAACCTATCTCTTTATAAATTGTGGTTTTATATCCTAACATAGAATCAAGGGTGCTTATTGCCTTAAATGCCATTGACAGAGCAGGTCCTCCTAAAAAGGCATAAAATAAGGGTGAAATTATTCCATCTACGGTATTCTCTGCCACGGTTTCCACAGTTGCTCTTGAAATCTCTGTTTTATTTAAATTATGTGTATCTCTTCCAACAATTTTAGAGAGTTGAATTCTGGCTAAGTTAATATCTTCAATTTTTAACGCCTGATAAACAGAGTTTGCCTCTTTATGTAGGCTTCTAATTGAAAGTGTTGTCCATATAATCACTCCAGAGAGTATAAATTTCAGGTAACTATTAATCTCTCCGCTAAACCAAATGATACCAGAAGTAAAAACATAAGTGCTGATAATAACTATACTGGCAAGTAAGACTCCACCTATTTTAAGATTACGAAAGGTTCTACGGACTATCTTTTCTAAAAAATTTATAAGTTTTCCCATCCCTTTAACCGGATGGGGAAATTTAACCGGGTCACCAAAAATCAAATCCAGACCAAAACCTAATATAACCTCGTAACTCACTGTTTATATTATAATTTTAAATTCTGAATCTGTCAAGAAAAATCTTATCCTTCAGGATTGACAGAAATTCCCCAAGTTTTGGTGGTGTCTTAATCTATTGTCGTGTTGAACAAATAACGCACGGAATTTGATTCTGGTAACTGGTGATTGGTAATCGGTAATTGGTAAT
>JBFLXS010000732.1 GCA_040755795.1 bacterium
AGGGAAGGTTGAGGTGAAAAGCACGAATGATTATAAAGGTGTGTGGATATTTGCAGAACAACATTTTAACAATTTAGCCGCGGTATCATTAGAACTCCTTGGAGTAGGAAGGAAATTAGCCGATAATTTACAGGTAGAGCTAAGTGCTGTCCTTTTAGGAAGTGGAATCGAAGAATTTTGTCCTCAATTAATTGCCTCAGGAGCAGATAAGGTTTATTTATTGGATTCGGAGATTCTGGCAAATTATTGTGAAGATACATATACAAAGGCAATAGTTGATTTAATTTTAGAGTATAAACCAGAGATTTTTTTGTTGGGCGCAACTAATAGTGGACGGGCTTTGGCGCCAAGAATAGCGGCAAGATTAAAAACAGGACTAACCGCTGATTGCACTGAACTTAAAATAGATGAAGAAGGTAAATTTCTTCAAACAAGACCGGCATTTGGTGGTAATTTGATGGCAACTATTATCACCCCCAATCATAGACCCCAAATGGCAACAGTCCGACCAAGGGTAATGAGCAAACCTATCCCGATAGTTGAACGAACTGGAGAGATTATTAGAATAAAACCCAATGTTATGCAGGAAGATATGAGAACTAAGATAGTAAATTGGGTTAAGGAGATAAATGAAGATGTAAATTTAGAAGAGGCTGATATTGTCGTTGCTGGAGGAAGGGGATTACAGGAGGCTAAGAACTTTGAATTAATTTCAGACCTGGCTAAGGTTTTAGGAGGAGCGGTAGCGGCCTCACGAGCCGCAGTAGATGCCGGCTGGATTTCTCATCATCATCAGGTTGGTCAAACAGGAAAAACTATCTGCCCAAAACTTTATATTGCTTGTGGTATCTCCGGAGCTATTCAACACTTAGTTGGAATGCAAACTTCAGATTGTATTGTGGCTATAAATAAAGATAAAGACGCCCCTATCTTTGATGTCTCAAGTTATGGAATCGTGGGCGACCTATTTGAAATACTTCCAGTTTTAATTGAAGAATTTAAAAAAATCTGTAACTATTCGTAACCGTTCAGGTGGTAATTCACCGCAGAGACGCAGAGGAACAGAGAAGACATGGAAATAAATCAGATAACAGAAAAGATTATTGATGCAATCATTGTCCTACATAGGACATCAAAACCAAAT
>JBFLXS010000733.1 GCA_040755795.1 bacterium
TTAACCTTACGCATTCTTCCCTCTATCTCTAATAACGCTGAAGCAATCCATCGATAGCGTTGTGTAGATGTTTTCCAATTTTTCACTTTTCCAATATATTTATTTAATTGGGAATTCAAATTTTCAATACAATTTGTTGTAGAAAAACTTCTACTAAAAAGCTCATGCAATTCCAAACGATGTAAAGTCAAGGTCTCTTCTAAACCTTCTTCCAATGAACGAGAAGCGCTCAAATTCTTTTTTGCCAAATCACGTTGTATTGTTAAAAGTTGTTGTTTTGCTTCTGCATAACTCTCGCAATTATAGGCTTTGTTCAGGCGTTTTCTATAGGTCTTCTGATCTTGTTCATTTAGGTAGCTTACTACATTTTCTCTTTTATGCCATTGGCATCGTTGAATCAAAACATAATCGCCAAAAACCATTTCCACGGCTTTGCGGATCCCTTTGGAACCATCAATCACACATAATAATCCGGTTTGATAATTTAAACCTCGTTCGATCAACTCATTCAGTAACTCTTTGATCGAATCGGCATTCTCTGTATGGCTCTGTATAAATCCAATCGGAAGCTTGTCGCCGGATTCGGTAACGCCCAACACAATGATGATTTGCTCTTTGGCTAACCTCTTACCGTCAATAAATAACGCTACGAACTGGTAAGGATGTAATGACCTCTTTTCGAATTCCTTTAGCTTTTCACTGCTTTGTTCAACAAATTGACGGCTAACAGTGGAGGCGCTTAAACCAAAACTATCCAATAATGTCTCGATTACTTGGCCATAATCTTGCATACTCAAACCACATAAAATGGCTTTGGACAATTGATCTGTTGGCTCTTTTAATTCTTGTAACTTGCGATAATTCTCTAAAGATATATGACTACCTGTAACCTTATCATAGACTCTTGGTACATCTATTTTTATCCGTTGATTCCCAGACTTAACACTGCCGGGATTGGTGCCCCAGCGACTGTATCTATTTTCATAGGGCCTGGTATGTTTATAGCGTTGTCCACATAATGATTCGACTTCCTCGTCCAATATCTCATTGATTAAAAACCTGACCAATTCAAAATGATGTTGTAGTAAGGAAAGTTTCATATCCAATGGCTGTTCAAATAACCAACTTAATTTCTTGCGT
>JBFLXS010000734.1 GCA_040755795.1 bacterium
TCAAAACTTGTTGTTTATGATAATTGCGGACATTCACCACTGGTTGATGTTCCTGATCAACTAACAAAAGATATCTTAGAGTTTATGAATGCTTAAGAGGGCGAAAGCCCTTTTTTGTTATATTATAAGAAAAAAAGAAGTAAAGAGAATAATTCATTAAAAAAATGTATGTTTAGTATTTATAAACTTTTAGCGTTCTTAGTTGTTTTTAAAGCAAGGGGTAATATGATGATAACCGTGAGGATAACTGTTGAGTGATCAGATGATGAAATTTTGGAAATTTCTAACAGATCGGATTTAACAGTACTCGATGGTAAACGATTGATAAATCAATCACAAAAACACGAGGAGAAGAATGGTAGCTGAATTTCATGGCATAGATATGAATCCGTGTTTGCAATGAGAATCGATGTAGGAGTGGTCTACATGTATTACAAGTGGACAGATTACATGTAATACATAATTATGCACGTGCGCGCGCGTACGTATGAGTCATCAATCAATTAACATTAGTCTTCAGTATCAAGGTTAATCGATAAGGCATTTTGTTAACAAATTTGTTAAATATGTAGAGGACTACCAAACGCTAAGAAAGAGTTCTCCAACACTAAATCAAAAGTTATTGAATTTGAGAGTGAACGAGAATCAACATAAACTTTGAAGTCATCATAGTTCAATGAAAGCACTAAATGCTCTACACCAAGAAATCCTTTAGATGAATATGTATGATATGAACTTAAGAGAAAATGATCAATCGATAATGACACACCTATACCCCCTAGAAGAAGAAGCAGAACCAAGAAAGTAGTAAAAATATCAGTATCCTTAAAATACCCTTAAAACACGATATCAGCCATTGAAGGCTTGAGATAGAGGAATACCCATAAAAGTAGTTCTGAAACGACGAAAAGCTTCTCTCATATATTTTTATTACACTCATTTTCTATATATGTATATATTTAATACCCATAGAAGTACTCTAAATCCATTTTTAATATAGCAACGACCAAGTATTAACATCGATTAAACATATGGATTTATATTTTTTTATTTTATATTTGTGCGTATAATATATATTATGTTAACCTATTAATGTGAGCCTTATTGTGCGGACAAGTAGGTTTTTGTGGATAAGTGT
>JBFLXS010000735.1 GCA_040755795.1 bacterium
ATGGTGGTTGGCAACAACGAACTCCGGCAATGGCTGCTGGTCTAACCGACCACGTTTGGAGTATAGAGGAATGGCTTACCTATCCGGTTAGAGGAAGTTAGCTAATTTCGGACACCACCAATTTTTCGACCTGTGCGGTTAGGGTGAGAAAAAGAATAAACAGGTCGCTCCTCTGGAGCTAATTATGTTGTAAGGATATAATTTTTCTACAAACAGACCGCTCCTCTGGAGCTAATATAAATAAAGCTCCGTAGGAGCAATCTGTTTGTAGCATTCCACAAAAGCAACATGTTTGTAGCTCCGTAGGAGCGACCTGTTTGTAGTAGTAGTCTTTGGATTTATAAGGTGAGTCGAGATGACAAAGATGTTAAAGATTTAGAAAGATTCAAAAGGGCAAAAGGTAGTTGGAAAGGAGTTGATGTTAATCTTATCTATAAGGAGTTATCTGAGTCATGGAAAAAGTGGCAACCCAAAGAATTTGTATAGATACAGATGTAATAATTGATTATTTAAGAGAAACTCCAGTCTATGGAGATGTATTATCATGGGTGTTTGATTCGGGACTTTTCCCAGCAGAAATTCGGAATATGAAATAGGAGGCCGAGAAATGAATGAATGGGTTATCGCATTTGTCACTATCTTTGGAACCGTAGCCTCGGTATCAGGAGTGGTGGCATATGTATTCAATGGAACCAGAACATTAGTTCGAGAAATGCATGCAACAACTAAAGAAATACATGCAACACTTGTAGAAATTCACAAGGAAGGTGAACAGCGACATCAGGAAGTTATGGAAACCTTGAAGCAGCAACATCAGGATCACCAGGACATAGTGGAATTGTTAAAGAGAGGTTTTGGCATAGCGGCAACATAAGGGATAATATTTTAGGGACGCTGTCCCCAAACCCCTGCTGGGGGATTGCAATCCCCCAGTCCCCCTTTATACTGTCTGCCAGAGAAGCTTATTTGGTTATTCTACAAGGTACAAGATATAGTCCCATAGGGACTATATATCGGTAAATGGCTTTCCATAAATTTTCTACCAATATATCGTTCCTACGGAACTGATTGATTTGTCTATCTATTCCTACCGATATTATGTTCCTAACGGAACGATTATTCTCATGCCTTATTT
>JBFLXS010000736.1 GCA_040755795.1 bacterium
TCGACAAATTGAAATTTGAAGTTCAAAAATCACTTAATGAGACTCAAATGCTATTTGATTCATTAATGCAAGAGTATTTTGGCTAACCAAACAAGTATTTGATATACTTTTCATTAAAAATGGAGTGTGTCAAATGCAAAATCAAATGGAATCAATATTAAATGATATGAGTGCGTACTTAAATATAACGCAGATGAAACAATTACAAGAATCTTTAGTAAAAAGGCTTGAGTATGAGATATATAAAGAAGAAAAAAAAGAGAACAATGAATATTTGATTATGTTCTTATCAGCAAAACAAGTAGAGGGATGTTCGCAAAGAACTTTAAGTTATTATGAGTCAACAATAGAAAAGATGCTTAGCATAATTAAATCACCAATTCGAAAGATAACTACCGAAATGATTAGAGATTACTTGAAAGAGTATCAGAAGATAAATGATTGTAGTAAATTAACAATTGATAATGTGAGAAGAAATCTATCTAGTTTCTTTTCATGGTTAGAAGAAGAAAATCACATCTTGAAGAATCCTGTCAGAAGGATTAAGAAAATCAAAACTGGAATGACAGTTAAGGAAGTTATTTCTGACGAAAAAATTGAATTAATTAGAGATGCATGCACCAATAGTAGAGATCTCGCCATTATAGATATGCTTTATTCTACAGGTATAAGAGTTGGAGAACTTGTAAACCTGGATATTACCGATATAAATTTTCATGAAAGAGAATGTATTGTTTATGGAAAAGGTGATAAAGAAAGAAGAGTATACTTTGATGCGAAAACTAAGTTGCATTTAAAGAGATATCTTGATGAAAGAACTGATACTTCAAAAGCTCTGTTCGTTACTAATCATAAACCTCATAAAAGACTTCAGATTAGCGGAGTAGAGATCGGTGTAAGGAAGTTAGGAAGAAGCATAGGTCTTGAAAATATACATCCACATAAATTTAGACGAACAATGGCAACACGAGCGATAGATAAAGGCATGCCGATCGAGCAAGTTCAGCAATTATTAGGCCATCAACAAATTGATACAACTATGAAATATGCAATGGTTAACCAAAACAATGTAAAAATCTCGCATAAAAAGTATATTGGGTGATTTATCTATTACAAATTTAGATTTGTAGGGG
>JBFLXS010000737.1 GCA_040755795.1 bacterium
AAGCATCGATAATAATCATCTACATAAAATTCCCACAATCCTTTGATACTTTCAAATTGATGAATCTTTAGCGATGGATGTTTTGGGTCATTCAACAAGAACCTTACTTGTTTTTCAAATTTCCTTTTGATGTGGCCTGGTAAGGCTTCATAATACTTGTCGAAATTATCATCTTTGGCAAATTTTCGTTCACTTAACATTATTCAAATCCTTGAGTAAGGCATCTGCATCTGTATATTCTTTGAACTTACCTGTTTTATAGTTTGCCTCTGCTTTTGCTAATGCTTCCTGGATTTCAGGAGTGTGAGCGTAGAGTTCTCTCTTTGGAATTTCTTTAGTAAATGTAATCAAAACTCGCATATCGGAATTGTATGGAACATCTTCTTGGGGAATGACAATCCCATTATGATACACTCCTCCCATTGTCAATTGTGCCATTAACAATCACCTCCTCGGTTTATTTTCTAGCCGCTAACGATAGAGCTCACCTGCTGCGGGGTGGATTACCACTAACCTTTGTAAACAAGATAAAAGCTTGAGATACCACAAAACTCTAATTACGGCACAGCCCCCCGCAGTCAGGTGCAGCGAAGGGTTAGAAAAAGCTGACCCTAAAATATCTCCTTTTTATTTTCTCACACAAAGCCACAAAGAACACAAAGGTTTATTGTTTTATTCAATTCCTTTGTGACTTTGTGTCTCTGTGTGATTATTTTTATTGTTCTAACCTTAGATTATACTGCCTATTGGCAGTTTTATATTACTGCATTATAAGTTAGGCTATTTATAGAGTAGCATAAATAAAATATTCTGTCAAGAAAAAGTTACCACGAATTTTACGAATGAATACTAAATGTAACCCATTCAGGTAGTCTGTGTCTGGGTGTATAGGTGTCTGGGTTACATAGACTACCAGACAATTAGACACCCTTTTATTCGTCCAATTCGTGAAATTCGTGGTATATTATACTTTCCTATATAATCAAGAAAAAATTTTAATATCAAAATTAGAAAATACTGAAAAATAACATCCTGGTATTATACTGCCTATTAGCGGTTTTTATTTTACTGCATTATAAATTTTTTCGACCTGTGCAGGTTAGGTTTAAGATTATTATTCTTCCCTTACCT
>JBFLXS010000738.1 GCA_040755795.1 bacterium
TGTTAAAATACTAATATTTCATCCTTTTCTTACCATACCTGAAACGCTTACTTTGAATAAGGAGGCGATACAATGGCCCCATCAAAATATGAAAATTATCCCATTAAAAAACTTTGCCTATATGAAGAAGAGGCATCTTCTTTAGGTTATGAATTAATAGGTGGAATAGATGAGGTTGGTAGAGGACCATTAGCGGGCCCGGTAGTAGCCGCGGTAGCAATTTTACCAAAAGAGATTAAAATACCGGGCATAAATGATTCTAAAAAATTATCCCCCAAACAACGAGAAAGATTATTTAAGACTATTTCTGATGTAGTTATTGATTGGGGAATAGGTATTGTCAATGAAGAGATAATAGATGAGATTAATATTTTACGAGCAACTCACCTGGCGATGAAAAAGGCGATAGATTCTTTGAAGTCAAAACCACATTTCTTACTTGTCGATGGACTAAAAATTCCTTCTATAGACATTCCACAAAAACCTATCATTCGGGGCGACCAATTGAGTATTTCCATTCAATCTGCATCAATATTAGCCAAAGTAATAAGAGATAGAATGATGATTGAATATGATAAAGAATTCCCGCAATATGGCTTTGCTAAACATAAAGGCTATGGGACTTCTTTACATATTGAATCAATTAAAAAATATGGTATTTGTCCGATACACCGAAAATCTTTTGAACCAATTAAATCTATGTGTAAAAGGGCTTCACGAAATTAAAGGTTTTTTATGAGGTTTTAATATCCCTATGTCCAAACAAAGAATTGAATTAGGAGAAAAAGGCGAGGCGTTAGCTTTAAAACATTTAAAACGACATCGATACAAAATATTAGAACAGAATTATAAAACCCGCTCCGGGGAAATTGATATTATTGCTAAAAATCAGGAGGTTTTAGCATTTATTGAAGTAAAAACGCGTCGAGGTGAAGAATTTGGACTACCGCAAGAAGCCGTTGATATTCGTAAACAAAGACAGATGGGTAAAGTCGCCTTAGAATATCTTGCAAAGAAAAATTTACAGGATATTGATTGTCGATTTGATATTGTGGCTATCACCTGGCGGCCAAACCAAAAACCTAAAATTGAATTAATAAAAGATGCCTTTTATCTTGAGGAGTAAGAAT
>JBFLXS010000739.1 GCA_040755795.1 bacterium
AGCACTTCCTCACTTAGGAGCGAATGTAGTCAGTAGAAAGAAGCTATGTTCATGTCGCCAAACTTGTTGATTTTACAGATGTTCAGCTCTATTGGAGTGTTTGTTTTACAGTGGAACATCCGTTGTATCAACAAGGGGCTACAAAGAAAATGGGGAAAGAAAAATTATTTTTCCTTTCCCCACTCTCTTTCCTTAAGAGACAAACCTTTATACTTATCAACATCCATTCGTTACTTAACACCAGGTGGAGTAGTAGTCTCTTTTATCGTTGGTGCCTCTCCAAAAGTGAGCTTAGCCGGCATATCGCCCATAAAGCTGTTCCAATGTGGACAGGCGTAATCTGCTACTCCTGTCATGTCTGTAGAATTAAGTTTTGCCCTTATGGTATAATCAGCTCTTGTAATGTTTCCCTCTGCGTCAATGTCATAAGCGTTGCCAAAGAGCCCTATTTCTAATATCGTGTCTTCCTGTATAAACGCTGCTGCTCCATGAACAACGTTCTCTGCCCCAGTACCACTGTATATACCTGTTATGTCAAAATAAGGAGCAGGATCTACATCATATCCCAAGTTAAAATCCCAATTCCCAACTGTTAACGTTACTACTTGGTTAGCGGCGGAACTTACCGTTATCAGAGAGAGTACTAAACTCATCGCTAATATGGTTACCCTCATTACCTTCTTCATCTTTTTTCACCTCCTTTCTTTTTAAAGATTGCGGAAATACAAAATGCAAGCTAAAAAACAGAGGTTAAATCTCCATCAGCCAGGAAAGATTCACTTGTGAAAAAGCTTATTTGTTGCATCACTCATAGAAATCTCACAAACGCATAGTTACATCCTTTTTGCTTTTAGCCACAAATTTTACCACACCTTCCGGCTGATAATTTTAGCTCACTTTAGCCTTACCTGAGTTTTTTTTTCAGGCTTTCCGCGGCTATCTTATCCTTCCCACTTGATTTATAAATCGCACCCTTGTCTTTCAGTGCTCAAAATATATCTCAAGTGAAAGGTTGACCCTCTTATTGTGCAGAATACAGTTACCCTCCTACTCTCCTTCAAATAGTCAAGTTTTTTATCATCGACTTTCAACGGAACTTCCCCTCTATTTAAAGACAAAAATTTAGCA
>JBFLXS010000740.1 GCA_040755795.1 bacterium
TAAAAGAGACAGAGTCATTTACCAGCCTTGAACCTATTATTGCTCTAACCATTACGGACTTTATCATGTTCGAGGATGTAGATAAGGTTATCACCTATTTCAATCTCATCGAAAAGGAAACTTTAATCAAATACCATGATGAAATCGAACTTGTTTTTATCGAATTGCCCAAATTTAAGAAGAATGAGGATGAGCTGGATTCAATCAAAGACAAATGGATATATTTTATAAAGAATGCAGGCAGACTTGAATATACACCAGAGACATTAGTTAAAGAGATAGAAATAAAGGAGGCATTTGAAATAGCCAATACTGCGGGGATGAGTGAGAAGGAGTTAGAGATTCAATATAAGCGGCACGATTTTATCCGAATGCAAAGAGGTGCGATAGAGTTTGCCTTAAAACAAGGAATACAACAAGGAATACAACAAGGCAAAATAGAAGTAGCGAAAAGTCTTTTGAAATCAGGGGAGAAAGTTGAAAAAATATCCCAGGTAACGGGATTAACAATAGAGGAAATTAAGGGTATTAATTATAGTGAAAGACATTAAGGTGTCCCACGATTTGTGATGATTACCTGAGTATGGACACCTGTGAACGGTTACCATTTATGGTTACTTGAATTAGGGCTTCACGAAATTAAATAAAGTAAAATAAATGGAATGTAACAAAATTTAGCCTCGTAGAGATGTTCTGTTGGTAGAGAGAGGTTTTACGAAATTCAAAATATGGTAAGCGTTCAGCCACAGAGGCACAGAGTTCACAGAGAATTAAGGAAATTAGCCACAAATGGATACGAATTAACCTCTGACATCCCAAAATGTAGTGCGAACCTTTAAGTTCGCCTTTTGGCTTGCCAGAAGCGAAGCTAACGCCTCGCACTACAAATCTTTTTGTTGTTCAAAGAGATTTGGATTCATTCGTGATTATATATTCCCTCTGTGTTCTGTGTGGCTCTGTGGCTATATCTGAACGGTTACGAGAATTTGAATTTTTGCCGCATAAAGGAGTATTTGGATGCGTTTTTTAGATGTTAAAACAGATTATGCCTTCAAAAAGGTTTTTGGCTCTCAAGGGAGTAAGGATATCCTTATTAGTTTTCTTAACTCGGTGATTGA
>JBFLXS010000741.1 GCA_040755795.1 bacterium
CGCAAAGATTATAATTTATTCCTTTGCGTTCTTTGCGCCTTAGCGAGAAATTTAATCTTTATGCCTTTCTCCCACCAATAACTGACCGATTACCTCAGCCGAACGGTATTTAATTACCAGTTACCAGTTACCAATTACCAGTTACCAATTACCAATTACCAGTTACCAATCACCAATTACCAGTTACCAATCACCATTTACCAGAATCAAATTCCGTGCGTTATTTGTTCAACACGACACCAGGAATTATAAAGAGGTACCAGGATGAAAACTTCAGTCATTATTCCAACACGGAATGAATCAGAAGGGATTAAACAGATTATTGAACAGGTAAAACCTTATGCCGATGAAGTTATTGTAGTTGATGGTCATTCAACGGATAATACCCGCGAAATTGCCTCCCAATCCGGGGTAAAGGTAATTTTAGATAATAAAAAGGGGAAAGGAGACGCATATCGAGTCGGAATATCAGTGGCAAAAAACGATATTGTTGCGTTTATCGATGCAGATGGTTCTCATGAACCAAAGGATATTCCCGGATTGATTGAACCTATTATTCAAAATAAAGCAGATTTGGTTATTGCCTCTCGAATGTTAGGTGGGAGTGATGAGTTTCATGGAAATTTCTCTAATTATGTCCGAATGGTTGGCGGAGGATTAATTACCTTGATTATTAACCTACGGTTTAAAACCACATTAACGGATTGCCTTAACGGCTTTCGGGCAATTAAGAAAGGTGTTGCTTTAAACCTAAATCTTAAAGCCAATCAGTTTGATATTGAACATGAAATGATAATGAAATGTTTAAAAAAAGGCTATCGGATTTGTGAAGTGCCAAGTCATGAATATGAACGAAAATGGGGTAACTCTAAATTACCAACTTTCAGAAGGGCACATCTCTTCTTCTTCCGCCTGCTTAAAGAGTTGTAACCGTTCAGGTGGTAATTTACCGCAGAGACGCAGAGAAACAGAGAGGAAAATATCTTTTTTTGTAACCGTTCAGGCTATATATCAAAAGTGTAAGAAAGGGGATAAGGAGATAAGAAGGATATGGAGATAAGATAATAGAAATAGATTGAAATTTATAGAAATAGGTAGAAATTGATTGTGGAAAACAA
>JBFLXS010000742.1 GCA_040755795.1 bacterium
TCACCGGGATTTTTTTTCAATTCTATCCTGTCTATAAATTATAAAAGATATTATTCCAAAAAAAACTACAAGCATACACATTGGTATGAGAATGGCTTCCATTTTACCTTTTACACTCCTTCTTTATCAGGGAATATCAATAATGCGCATCCAAATAATAAAATAAATACTATTCCACTCTCTACTAAAAGCAATCTATAAATATCTCGCCCTTACAGGGCTGAATATATTTTTAAACTCCGTTAGAAGTGATATATTTGTAGACTTTCTACCTTCTTTTCTCTATCCTCATTCACATTCTAAAAATTCAGTAAACTCTCTCCTTTTAAGCCCTGATAAATCAAGTGTGCCATCTTTCGGGCTCACGCTTATTTCCCATTCTTCCATAGTTAAGGCACCGATAAGTGCATCAATTTCTTTTCCATCCACTCTTCCTAATTTATCAATTGGAACTACCTTTGTATCGAAGGCATATCCTTCCATCTTGCCTTCCACAGCACAGTATTCCTTTACCTCTATTACTCTCCCTCCTAATGCTACTTTATAAGGTTCAGATAGCAGACGAATAGGAACACCTTCTAATAAGTCTCTGATAATATAGGTATGCACAGAACCTGTATCAAATAGTGCATTTACCTTTCTCCCTTCTATTTCTATCTCTTTTACAATTCTCATCTTCATCAATCACCTAATCTCCATGCCAGATTATTTCAGTAATGCCTGAACGCTTACATATGGAGTTGGTATTGGTGATGGTGGTGGTATTGGTGAGATGTTTTTCCCTTTCATATTTCTGTCTCCTTATAGATTATTATATTTCTTTTTTGATAACATGAGTTCTTCCTCAAAATTTGTCTTTTGTGTATCATTATAGATGTTAGAGGTAATCCGTTTTTCTAATGATTTGGTAACCCACATATCATTGCTGGGTATTCTTGACTCTGCTTCAGCAAATATTTTTTTTATTTCCAAGTATCTTTTACTGGAGTTTCGTGAATTTTCTATGATTCTTTTCTCCTTTAATCTTTGCGTTCTTTGCGGTCGATTTCTTTGCGTTCTTTGCGATTAAAAAAGGATAAACCACAAAGGGCACAAAGTAGTAACGCA
>JBFLXS010000743.1 GCA_040755795.1 bacterium
TGTTGTTTGTGTCATAAGTTTGTCCTCCTTATTTTAGTTAGTTAATACTTTTTGTATAGTATACCATAAAATCTTTCGCAGGTCAAACTTGACACTTTATCATATCATCTCTGCGGTGAACAGTTACAAAGAGTTAATTTAAGGTAACTATTTACCCAAAGGGAGGATAATGGAAATCAGGTGTTCGGTTACTCAAATAAAGCGGTTAAAACTGATTACCTGTTATCTTTGGAGGTTTTAGAAAATGGAAATTTCAGGGGTTGATGCTGTAAGTCGAATTAGTGGCGCCTATCGGGTATATTTTCATTTAAATAACCGAACTACTAACTCCTTGCCTCTTAGCCGAACTAATTTCCCTCAAAATCCAGCAGAAAGTAATCCTCGTAGTTGGCAAATAGGCTCTTTTCATTCTATATTTAATTTCTTAATAAATAACGAGAAGATAAGTAAAGAAATTGTTCATCTAAATAAATCTAATGAAGGATGCAATTTATGTCAAAACAGGCGATATATCTGTTCTAATGGAGAGACTTCGGATGGAAAAGCAACTATTATTCCTGGTCAGCAAAGTGCTTTGCGAGTTCAACACCACGAGGCACAACATCTCCACCAATCAAGGATAAAAGCCGTGCAAGAAGGAAAAGTCGTTGTCGCTCAATATATTCATCTTCAACATGCCACCTGTCCTGAATGTGGAGGAAATTATGTTAGTGGTGGCCAGGCTATAACTCAGACCCTGGATAAACAACAATTCCATCAACTCCTTCAACAAAAAACTCACTTATCTTATCTGCCTCAAGGAACATTAAATGACCAAAAACCTGAAGGAAAAGGTGTCCATATTGATTTTTATGGGTAAATTTTTCGACCTGTGGAAGTTTTGAGGATGGTTTCCCAAATGTCACTAATTCCCTGCATAAATAGAGTCTATAGTCTTGTGTCTGATGTCCAGTGTCTGAATCACAGTACCTTTGCAGGGCAAACGCATCTAAATTCCACAATCAACTGTAGTTTATGATTTTACCAGCAGTTATAAAGCATTTAGAGCCTCCAGCCTTAAAAATGTGTTCACTCTTCTGATTTAATCAGCTTTTACGGTT
>JBFLXS010000744.1 GCA_040755795.1 bacterium
AGGCTAAAGCCAGAGGTTTTAGAAGTTACAGAAATTTTAAAATAGTAACCTTTTTGATTACAGGAAAACTTAATTTTGGTCAACTCAATAAACACTATTTACCCACTTAAAACTTAGAAGAACCATATTATAGCGATGGATGATGCAAGCCTTGCGAGGTATTCCGAGGAGAAAAATGACTCAAATAATCTTGATGATGAAATATGGAAGGAAATATTTGGAATGGAAGGTGAGAATGATGTGGATGCACAGGCGATAAACTTAAGAAATGAAATCACACCCACCAGTACTAAAAAGCGAACTATCCGAATAGCATTCATTATCGCCTTATTTGCTGTAATTATGTTTGCAATTATACAAAATGTAGGTAATATTAAATTTATCATACAAAATGTGGGTAATATTATGGGTAATCAGAAAACAACAACAAAGGTGACAATAGGAACAGTAAAAAAGGATGTTGCTAATATTCGTTCTGGACCTTCCACAGGTTATCCAATTATTGGTAGAATGAAGAAGGGTGAAAAAGTAGATATTTTACCAGAAGAAGAAGCGGTTGCACCAGAAGAAGAAGCGGTTGCAACTGAATGGTATGTTATAAGATATAAAGGTGGCAAGGGATATATATACAAAGAGCTTGTGGACAGATAGTTAGCCAAAGAGAAGAATAAGGTAGGATAAAAAATGTCAGTACTATGTGAAAAATGCAACTTTACCAACAGAGATATTGCCAAATACTGTAAATCCTGCGGGCAAAGGTTATCCTTTCAACCTCTACTGAGTCTGGACGAGTTAGTCGGTCTCGACAACATCAAGGCTGAAATTACCCAAATCATAAGTATCGTCCAGAGCCTTGAAAAAAGAAGGAATCTTGGGCACGCAGTAAGCAGGATAAACCTCAATACTATCTTGATTGGAAATACAGGAACAGGGAAAAATAAGATAGTTGAGATATTAAATAGCATCTTTTATAAACTGGACTTTCGTAAATTTTATGCTACTTCTAAAATTCTCTTTATCCTTATCAATCTGTTTATTTTGCTCAAAGAGGGCAAAATTAGGCTCAAAAGCCTGATGATTTTTTTGCAACTTATCCTTT
>JBFLXS010000745.1 GCA_040755795.1 bacterium
CATGCAAATTCAATCTTAACAGAGCACTATAATCTTTGCGTTCTTTGCGGTTAATTTCTTTGCGTTCTTTGCGGTTAAAAAAGGATAAACCACTTAATCTTAAAAAAAACTTGAATATCGAGTAATAGGCACAAATGGATATAATACCCAAAACACTCAAAAAGCAATTTCCTATCAGTCTATCAGTTATTTGCTAATCGCTAATTCACTAATTCGCTACTTTTACAACCCTATTTATCTCCTCTTCTGAAAGTCCTGTTATCTCAGCAATCATCTCCAATTTAACCCCTTTTTTATACATCGATTTAGCTGTTTCTATTGCCTTCCTATATTCGCCTTGTTCTAACCCTTGTTGTAATCCTTGTTCTAACCCTTGTTCTAACCCTTTCTTTTCGGCATAAGAAATCGATGCCTTTTGAATATAGATGAAATCTTTCCTTTTATGCTGTATCTCTAATTCTTTGGCACTCAGACCTGCTTGATTGGCTATCTCAAATGCCTTCTTTATCTCTTTACTCATCCCCAGTGTTTTGGGTATGTAATTTAGCTTACCCGCATTTTTTATAAAATATATCCATTTATCTGTCCCATCACTTAATTCACTTTCTTCCTTCTTGAATTTTGGCAACTCAATGAAGATTAATTCAATATCTCCACTATATTCAACTAACTCATCCTTCTCTATCAATCTGAAGTAACTGATGACCTTTGGCCACTCACTAAACATCTCAAAATCAGTAATAGTGATAGCAATTATCGGGTTTAATAGATAAAATTCATCACCACATGAAAGTTGCGTAGAATATGCCTTCGCCGCATTGTAGAGAATCCGTTTTTCTAATCCTTCATAATTTAATATTTGCATCTCAATAAGGACGCCACTACCATCTGATAACATTGCCTTGACATCAACATAGGTATCCTTCATCCCTTTAAGTAACGGTATCTGATATGGGTCAACGATGGTTAAATCTTCAATAATGCTTCCATCTTTGAATTTAACCACTGAGTTTATAAAGTTTATAAGTATATCTTTTGATTGTTTGCTTCCAAATACCTTTTTAAAGGCAAAGTCTGTTTTTACATCTA
>JBFLXS010000746.1 GCA_040755795.1 bacterium
TATCCCCTGCAAATACTCCTTGTCTGCTGCTGATAAAATAACTTCCCTGCTCATTCTCCTACAACTTTTTCTCTATCAACAGCTTGTGCTATTTTTAGTTCTTTAAACTAAGTTGTTACAGTACTAGAAGCTATCTCATAAATGATTTTAGTAGAATTAGTATGCAAGCCAGCAAAACGAAGGCTTTATAGTTCTCTACTTTGTACTCATATCTGGTTACACATCTTCTATAGTTAAAGAGCCAGGCAAAGAACCTCTCCACTTTCCATCTTCGCTTATATCGCCTCAATTTCCTGCCGTCCTGCGTCTTTTTTGTCTTTCTATTTCTTCTATGCGGAGCAATCATATCAATGCCTTGCTCCTGTAGCATCTGATCCAAAGGATCAGAATCATAAGCCTTGTCACCGATAAGCTTTTCAGGTAAAGGCTCAATAAACCGCTCTTCCAACACCTTTTCCACAAGTTTTACTTCGTGGGGAGATGCTGATTGGATTGAGACAGATAGTACAGTACCACTAGCGTCTGTGACTGCCATGATCTTGCTGCCTTTACCTCGCTTAGTTTTCCCAACAGCAGATCCCCCTTTTTGGCCATGCAGAATGAGCCATCGATAAAACACTCGCTCATATCCACACCGCCTCTTTCATGTAAGTCTCTGGCCAGAGTCTCTACCACCTTCTGCATCACTCCCTGCTCTCGCCATTGCTGAAACCTTCTATGGCAAGTCTGATAAGGTGGATACATAGGTGGTAAATGGCTCCACTGTGCTCCAGTCTTCAATATCCAAAGAATGCCATCCAGTACATCTCGCTTATCTCTCCAAGGCCGGCCTTTGCCGTCTGACCGCTTTGGACCATCTGGAATTAGGTCCTTTATCACTTCCCACTGCTTATCTACCAACTTCATGACAAATAAACATCTGCCAATTAAATAAGATCCCTATTTATGAGATAGCTTCTAATAAATCACTTGCCCAAAAATTGGAAAGAGTAAGCCCGTTGGTATCACAAGACGCAACTACGCGTTATTTGGAATTTATGGAAAAATACCCATCGCTTGTCAACCGCATTCCTTTGTCATACATCG
>JBFLXS010000747.1 GCA_040755795.1 bacterium
GCTCTGTCTCCAACTCCTACCTCTTTACCGGCCGGGAGATAGATGCCGAGTCAGGGCTTTACTACTATCGAGCGAGGTATTATGACTCAGAGGTGGGAAGATTTGTAACCCAAGACCCGATTGGATTTGAAGGTGGAATAAATCTTTATGCGTATGTAGGCAATAATCCAATAAATTTGATTGATCCCACAGGATTAGGCCCCCTCCAAGTGAATGTGTATTTTATAGAGACCTTTGCAATAAAGGAGATCGATATGCTTGTGTTGCCTATCACATCTGTAATATTGCAGGTGATAACAAATGGAGCAACTGTATAAGAAATTGTCTTATTGATGCATACAAAGAGTGTAAAAGTGCATGGTGCATTGCTAAAGATCATATAAGATGTTGGGCAGAGTGTACCTATAAATGGATATGTAATAGATAGCAGGAGGGGCATTTAAATGGAATTAATAAGAGAACTTTGTAATTGGTTGTGCTTTTTGCGGCTAAAGAGTCTCAACGGATGTATTATTGGTGCATTTTTTCTATCACCAATTGGAGTCTTTTGGGGGGTAGTTATAGGTTTAGTATTGGGTGGAGGATGGTCCGCTAGTTTTGTAAAATTCTTAACCAGCCAAGAAGGAGGAATGATTGGAGGGATAACTATAATTATTGGATCAATAATTGGGTTTTTTATTATTTTCTTTCTGTTTCTTGTAATTGGCGCAAATGTAGGAAATTTGTTAGGATATATACTCTTAAAGCTTAGAGGTAGTTGATTACGACGGCGACAACATCCTGATGGAGTTCGACGGGAACAATGAGCTAATTGCCCGCTACATCACCAGCCTGAGGATCGATGAGATTATCAGCCGTCAGGATGCTGGTGGAGATGTCTACTATTACCATTACGACGGCCTGGGCAGCGTTACGTCTCTGACCTCTGTTGATGAGGTCGTAGCCGCCACCTATCGCTACGACGCCTTCGGCGAGGTCTACGCCCAAACCGGCTCTGTCTCCAACTCCTACCTCTTCACCGGCAGGGAGATAGATACCGAGTCAGGGCTGTATTATTATCGGGGAACATGGGG
>JBFLXS010000748.1 GCA_040755795.1 bacterium
AAACCTAACCCCAATGTTTATAATATGTTACATATACCTACCTCACCTCCTAAACACCCCTAAAATCTACCTTCTTACTATTATAACCCCTTGATTTTACTGGAGTTAATAGGTCCAACCCTCTTTAGTAAATGGTAACTGGTGAATGGTAATTAATTACCATTCACCGTATGTGTTTAGCGAACCTATATCTTTCTCTAACGCTGAAAGCGTTGAACTTTACATAACCGTAGATGCAATCTACGGAAGAGACATATCCGCACTCCGCGACCCTGAAAGGGTCGAATTTTATCCCTCGTTTAAAATTCAACCCTTTCAGGTTTGTATCCAATGCATAAATACGCTAAACACATACCTTTAGTCTGTTTCAGACACTACCGAAATTTCCACCCCCTAACCCCCGCCAGCGAGGGACAACTCCCCTCTGACCTCTGTATTTATCCGTGCTAATCCGTGTTAATCAGTGGCTGAATAGTTACAAATCTTTCCCCCGTCGTTTTGCTAATTTAATATCTTTCTTAAATTGCGTTGTTCGTTTTGGTGTTCTCAATGTAATCCTATGTCCTTAAATAAATCCTCTTTATTCTTGAATGTTTTAATACCTATTCCTTTATCTGTATTCTCAAAAGTTTTTCGAGTTGTCTTATTAGGTATTTTTACATTAAAAGGTAGACCTCTTTTTATTTTTACTTGAGTATAAAATAGGCTAATTGCTTGACTTACACTAATACCTAAATTTTTTAATATTTTATCTACATCATGTTTTAATTCAGGTTCTACCCATGCTCTTATCATCTCTGACTTGGACAATTTTATCACCTCCGATTATATTGTCAACGCTCTCGGATAAATTTGAGCGTTGGTAACCGTTCAGGCTATATATCAAAAGTGTCCGAAAGGGGATAAGGAGATAAGAGTGATATGGAGATAAGATAATAAAAATAGAGTAACTATTCAGCAATGTAGTTTCGTCATTTTTTAACTGTCTTTTTTTATCAAACCTGAAAGGTTTAAATTTTACATAACCGCAGGAGAAACCTGCGGAAACGAAACATCTACGACATCTCAACCC
>JBFLXS010000749.1 GCA_040755795.1 bacterium
TTTAGATATCTGGTTAAAAGATGTAGTGAATTTAGCTGGACTTGATGTATTCCTTGACTTTGACCATAATCGTTTAGAGGTATTAGATGATAATCCAGCAGAAGAGGGCATACAAATTACTCAAGGACCTTTTCCTCCACAGGCATCATTACTTTATGCCGCTGCTACCAATACTATCGGACAGATTGCCTATAGCCTGATTTTAGTCCCTGCCACTAATACCGCAGATGGCTCAGGGATATTAGCAAAAATTAGATTTAAATCTAAAGCACCAGGGACTGCTACTATCTCCTTTGTCTTTGATAAACCTGATAACCGTTGGACGGTGCTTAAAGATAGTGATAATCAACCTATTCCAGTTACTACTTATGGAGGCACTGTAACTATCTATGAGTATGGTAGTATGGAGGGATATGTAATAATTGACCCACCAAAGGATACAGGCACTAATGCCGGCATTTCAATTACCCTTGCAGGCGTAGGAACAACCAGTACCGCAATAGGCGGTTATTATACCTTTTTAGAGGTTATCCCGGGAACTTATACCTTGCAAGCCGATACATTTGGTGTATCTCCTGCGACTATTACCGGGATAATAGTTTATCCTGGAACAAAGACGCAAGTCGCTACGCTTACCCTTTTAAATGGTGATTCTAATAATGATGGGGTAGTAGATATTGAGGATTTTATGGTCTTACGAAATGCCTATCTCTCAATCATAGGAGATGAAAGATGGAACAAGGAAGCTGATTATAATGGCGATGAGCGGATAAATATAGATGACGCTATGATTTTACGAAATAGTTTCTTTAAGACACAACCATCACCTGCTCCTGCACCGCCAGCACCTGCACCACCTGTTAAATTACCTCATAAGTTAGCTAAAACTAAACTTACATTTAGTCCATCTGCAATTGATACATTTGTAGGGGCTACATTTAGTGTTAACCTAAGTTCATGACTCAAAAAATTAAGTTGTGTAAAATCAATGAGTTACAACTTCAGGAAATCGAATTTTGGCACTACAGATTTAAACTTTTCATAAGATCACCTTTATTGTTTTGCCAGGAT
>JBFLXS010000750.1 GCA_040755795.1 bacterium
TATAATGGAACAATCTGGCAGAACATAAGTGGAGTTAATGATATAGATAGAAACAATAACAAAATTACAGTGAATTTATCTGTAGATACGGATGTAATTTTAGAAGATTCCTATGCCATTATGTATCCTACGCCTAAGGCAGTAGATGTTCAATATTATCACTATCAATATAAAGAATGGGTTACTTGCTTAAAGATTCCGGAATCTACTACGGTTAATGGTCTTCCTGTTGTAGGAACAAATACTGTAACCGCTGGAACTTCTACTACAACAAGAACTGGATATGTAGTGGTAAAACCAGTAGTCCAATTCTTCCTTAATGGAACCCCAGTTGCAAATAAAATGGAATTTAGTAATGAAGTTGAGCTCATTATGTATTATACCCAGGAGGATGTAAATGATTTATACCAACGCTCTCTTACAGAAGCAGACCTGGCAATCTATGAATACGATGGAAAAAATTGGGCAAAAATTACTACAGGCCACCTGAACCAAGATAATAAACAAATGACTTACAAGACAAAGATTATTCGAGAAATGTATGCGATTATGTATGTTATCCCGGAAATAGCAGAAAAAGCAGAAACATTCAAAGAAAGTGTTTTTGCATATCCCAACCCAACTAAAGGCGGTAGAGTTACCTTCAGATATGACTTGATTAGAGATGCAAAAGTTACTCTTAAAATATATACGATTATGGGAGATGAAGTTTGGACTAAAGAATATTCGTCTGCATCTCCTCAAGGAAAACAAGGAAGTCATGGGGTATATCCACCGGGTAATGATGCAATTATCTGGAATTGTGAAAATAATGCCGGGAAAAAAGTGGCTACAGGATTATATATTTATAGACTTACAGCGGCTGATGAATCAGGAGAGGTAACGGTAACCAAAAAATTGATTGTGGTTCAATAAAGGGAAGTAACCGTTCAGGATATAACCACAGAGCCACAGAGAACACAGAGGGAATATATAATCACGAATGAATTCTGTTAGATGTTTTACTATCTAACGAGATGAACCCGAATCTCCCTGAACAACAAAAAGATTTATAGTGCGAGGTTTTA
>JBFLXS010000751.1 GCA_040755795.1 bacterium
TATTAAATATCAAATATAAATATCAAAATGCAAAATTACAAATCAAATTTCAAAGAGGAAGTAGCAGGGTTTCTCAAAGAGTTGGAGGAATTTGGTAATATCTTTGCTTCAAGTATTTTAACGCTGAAAAGAAAGAGATAATTTTACTGAACTTTGGCAAAGATAGTTGATAGTTGAAGGACTATAGACTATAAACTATAAACCATAAACTATAAACGAGTTTTGCATTTTGCTCTTTGGAGGAAATCCCTTTTGGACACCAAATCTGCATAGATTTCACTATTAGAGTTATTGTCAGACACTACCGAATATTTCGCACCAGTATCCTATTGTTTAACAAAGGTTACTTCTCAAATCAACGCAATTTGGAACACTCTAAACATGTACCTGAATTAGGAGAGTTTGAATGAATACCTTTTCAAATGATGAGGAAATATTAAAAATTAGACTAACAAACGAAGAGATAGTTAAACCTATTCCTGAAAAAATGCCACTACATAATCCAAATTATGCCATTAGATTATGTGTGGATAAACCAGAATATGCCTTGAAGATATTTGTTCCTATAGAGATAATGAAGCAGATACTTGATTACTCTAAAAAAGATACTACTCGAGAATTAGGTGGGGTCTTAATTGGTGATTATTGTCTTGATAATAAGATTAAATCTATAAAAATATCGGATTTTATTGAGGCAAGAAATACTCAAGGTGACAATAGTCATATTAGATTTAACCATGAGACATGGAATGCAATTGAACAGGAGAAAAAAACAAAGAAAATTCCTGAAGGAAAACAGATGGTCGGTTGGTTTCATACACACCCTGGCTGGGGAATATTCCTTTCAGAGGATGATTTATTCATTCATCAAAATTTCTTTAATCTTCCCTGGCAGGTAGCAATGGTCGTTGACCCGCTTCAAAAAGAACAAGGATTTTTTATCTGGGAAAATGATAAAATTATAAAATCAAGGGATTTTTATCTTTATACTATAAAAGAAAGGGAGAGTGAACTAATATCTTTTGTCCATTCACTTTCTCAAAGTAGAAAACTTGACCGATAGA
>JBFLXS010000752.1 GCA_040755795.1 bacterium
AAATATTGTAATAAACTTCAGTAAGCCAATGGACATAACTTCTGTTGAGAACGCTTTTAGTATCTACCCTGATATTCAAGGAGAGTTTAGTTGGAGTAATAATAATAGAACTCTTACTTTTACTCCATCACAGGATTTTGATGCTGAGAATTATACCGTTACCATTTTAGGAACAGCAGAAGATAGTGATGGAAATACTCTGGATGGTGATGAAGATGGACAAGAAGATGGAAGCCCTGA
Organism: bacterium; assembly: GCA_040755795.1. Lineage (NCBI taxonomy): Bacteria > bacterium. Next base: position 241 of record JBFLXS010000752.1, read on the forward strand.
AGATGACTATAGATTGACTTTTGAAGTAGAAGAAAAATTTATTGTCTATGTTTATCCTGCCTGGGAAAATTTTACTGAGCCATATGAATCACATACACACTACATCACAATCAAAAATAATACTAACGAGTCTAAGACAGCTGAGATAACAATAAGCCTTATTAAGGCATCAAACTGTCTGAGTATAACTGAATATCCTGCTTCTACCTTAGATATACCAGCTAAAGGAGAAGATTCTACCTGTTTTGTGGTTACTTCAGGTGAAGAGCTTATTCCTGATGATAATCTTATCCATCAGATTATTGTTGATATAGACGGGGTAGAAAGTTCTGCTATCCAGTATGCCAATGGGCAAAATATAGTCACAGACCATCCGGATGAATCCTATGATATTTCAGACCCAAGATACTCCACACCGGCAAGGATAGATTCTGAGGCAGAGGTTGGGGTGTATTTGAATGGCTTTGTAGATGGGGTGGCACATCTGTTAGGACGGTTTAAAGAACCTGTCTGGTTTATAGATAGAGATTTTGAGCCTTTACCGACAGAAATAAAGGAGAAAGGGAGAAAGAAGGAAATGGAGAAAAATATTAAAAGAATTCTCTCCTTTTCTCCCTATTCTCCATCTCTCCTTACTAAAAATGAAAGGCTAAAGCCTGAACTCCAGAAGGGGGTATAGGGTCACATCTTGAATTGGAAGGGGGTATAGGGTCACATCTTGAATTGTGAATTAAAAGTACACGGATGACACAGATCGCACGGAATTAACATAGATAAATTATTGACTTTTTTGAATTTTCATGGTATATTATTAGTAAGCGGA
>JBFLXS010000753.1 GCA_040755795.1 bacterium
GGAACTGGAAGAGAAAAAAATGGTTGTTAAAGAATAACCAAAAGATTTTGATTTTTTTATTGGCTGAACTTTTACATTAGCCCAGATTTAATTCGAATTTGAACTAACGCAAAAGTTCAGTTTTTAGACTATCCTTTGTTGGGTTATTCGTTGGATCTGTTTGAGTAATTTCAGTCAGGGCTGCCACTAAAAACTAAAAGTGGATTGTGATCAAAAGCAGAAATAGCTATCTCATCTCCTGCTTCAGAGGCATCAACAAAGTATCTCGCTGCCGATTTAGCCACTGGGAGTTTATCCGGTGAACCCATACTACCAGAGCGGTCAATGACAAGGCCTGAGATGATATTTTGTGGAGGTACAACTGTCACCCAATTCCAAATGGCTTCGTTCTCGCATACCATAACATGTGGATTTAAGTCCCATGTATTATACACAGCAATTCGGTGATCGGTTCCAAAATCATACCCAAACCCACAAACCGCATGTCTTCCTGCACCGGTATCATAACCGACTTTTATAGGACGGTTATTATCAATTTCATTTTGAAAAGTTGTATAAGAATGGGAGGAGTCAACACTAGAAGTAAACTTATATCCATGCTGTTCGGCAACATCAATAATTGCATTTCTCTGCTGAGAGGCAGAGGACCCATAGTCAGAGTCAACTCCTCCACTTTGCGGAAAACCAAAAAAATTTGCAAAATGATCAACTAGGTCTCTTGGACAAGTAGGATTCATTAGAATATTATTGGGTCCATTCCAGCTAAATGTACTTACTGGATGGAGTAAGTTTGAATATCCATGGCTACCATGATAATTAAATATCATAGCCAGAGAGGTGGAGCTACATCCACGATACCAGGTATATGCTTCAACTCCTGATATTTGATTAGTTGCAAATTCTAAATTTTCTACCTTTGTTCGTTTCCATCTTAATTCAGCTTTTGATCTTATCTCATCTGCTTTCTCTTGCAGAACAGCTTGTCTCCTATTAAGTTCGTCTTCTGAAACTATCATAGTTGATTTTAAGCTTACAGCTACACTTTTATCCCCTGATTTTGATG
>JBFLXS010000754.1 GCA_040755795.1 bacterium
CGCGTCTTTATTCGCGCCTATTAGTGTATTTATAATAACACCTGGGCCCCCAATTTACCATCTGTCATCGGGTTTAACTGTTGCATTTTATTTTCAGATTGGATATGCTGAAAATAATGAGAAAAATTCTAAATCTCTTTTTCTCCATTCTTCTGATAGTCATTATAAAATCGCTTGCTCCTACCACGGTAGTTGGTGCTCCTACAAACTGTCCTTGTACAATTAATGATCAACCGTGTAACACTCCAGTTTCTTCCCCAGATCAACTTACATTCAGGTTTGACTTTTCTTCTGTTAAAGACCGTTTTGCCGATACTAATTTTAAATTTGTTTTTCCAGGCACACTTTTTTACGAGCCTAAAGCAACTATTGAGGGAAATAAGGCATCCCTTACAACAGATAGGCCGGCTCTTAGAGTAGAAGGTGCTCATCAGGTTGAACTACGCCATGAAAGTGGGGCTCTTGCTTGTGAATCTATAACCTATACAGTTATTCCAGAGACTTGCACGATTACTGTAACCCCTGATAAGCCAACATTTCAGTTTGAGGACAATATCGCTATCACCATCAAGAATATGCCGTGGAGTTTAGCCACTCTGAAGGTTCTTGAGCTCACGGGACCTATCTCTAAAAAAGAACAAATTCCTCCTACGATGACAGATTACACCTTGAATGTCGGTCAGCTTAAAGCTGCTGGTTACTATACAATCACGGTTTATGATAGGCTTATTGGAGGATCCATAATTTGTCAAAAGTCTTTTTCTGTAGAGGGAAAAGGTGGAATCCTTCCTCCTCCTCCTCCTGCTCCTGGGGTTTCTTGTGCGGAAGTAAGTGATGTTGATAAAGAAAAATGTAGAAAATGTGTTACTCTAGGAGAAACTTATAAAAGTGGTGGGGTTTGGACGGCTTTGGGGTGTATTGATGTTTCGCCCCAGGGTTTTATTTCTTGGCTTCTCCAGAAAGTTATTGGTATTGCTGGGGGGATTGCTTTTCTTTTGATTTTATACGGAGGCTTTCAGATTTTAACTTCAACCGGTGATCCAGAAAAACTTGCTTCTGGTA
>JBFLXS010000755.1 GCA_040755795.1 bacterium
TTTTCTTAGCGTCCTTTGCGCCTTTGCGAGAAATCTGTTTTAATTGCAAATCAACAATCAGGAAGTAAGAACTTCTTAACCTCTTAACTTCCTAACTTCTCAACTTCCTAACTTCTGTATTTCAATTAATTCCAGCAGTAATACCATTATACCAATCTATGATATTTTTACCATAGAATAAGATAATTAGAGCCCCAAAGACTAAATATGGTCCAAACGGAATATATTCACCAAATCTCTTTTTACCTGATAAAATTAATATCAATCCAACTAACGAGCCTAAAAATGAGGCAAAAAATAGACTTATTAAGGTATATTGCCAGCTGGCTAAAAATACACCAATGACTGCCGCCAATTTAAAATCCCCGGCACCCATGCCTTCTTTTTTAAAAATAAAAGGGCTGATAATCACGATTAAAAAGATAATCCCTCCACCAACTAATCCTGCTATTAAAGAACTAATAAATATACCTTTAAAGTAACTTATTAAAAGTCCTATGATTATCATAGGATATGTTAGAACATTAAGGATTAATTGATGTTCGAAGTCGATAAAAGTAATAATGATAAGGACTGAAACAAATAAAAGATAAATAAAGAAATCAGGTGATTTCCCAAAAAATTGCCATAACAAAAGGAATAAAACAGGGGTTAAAATTTCGACGATGAGGTATCTTGGAGAGATTTGAACACCACAATAACGGCATTTACCTTTTAAAATGAGATAACTGATAATTGGGATATTTTCCCATATCTTTATTTTGGTTTTGCAGTTTGGACAATGAGAAAAAGGAATAACAATTGATTCGTCTATTGGTAGGCGATAAATACAGACATTAAAAAAACTTCCGATTAGTGCTCCAAAGATGAATATTATTATCTGGATAAATGGTGATGGTATTAATTCTATCATAGATTTTTTCTTTCTACGGGCTCTTTAGGTTTTTAGTAACCGTTCAGCCACAGAGGCACAGAGTTCACAGAGAATTAGAGAAATTAGCCACAAATGGACACGAATTAACCTGTGACATTCGATAAATGTAGTGCGAACCTTTAGGTTCG
>JBFLXS010000756.1 GCA_040755795.1 bacterium
CCGAGATGATCGTTTGATACCCTTTGATTCAAAAAAATTAAATAATTTTTAAAAGGTCGAGTCAGTTACTTTTTAACCGTTTATCCAAAGCCTATTTCGGTTACCTTCTTAAATGATTTGACACGGGTTAAGGCAAATGGTGAAACGGTGGTAAAGAAGATAGTGGTATTAAGATAGAATTTTAAGGAAGACTGAGATGATAGATAAGAGAAAAATACTACTTTTTATTTTAATAAGTGTAATTTTATTAGCCCTTCCAAAGTCTCTCTTTGCCAAGAGTGGTGATGCAGGAGCAGCCGGGGCATATTTAAGAATGGGAGTAGGAGCAAGAGCTTTGGGTATGGGTGGTTCGTATATTGCCGTAGCTGATGATGTTTATGCTACCTATTGGAATCCGGCAGGATTAGTTCAGATTAAAAGTCGTCAATTTGGCAGTATGTATGCTATTATGTCTTGTGATAGAAGATATAGCTTCTTAAATTATGCCCAACCTTTTGGTAAGGACTGGGCAGGAGGCATAAGTTGGATTGGTTTTGGTATAGATGATATTGAAGAACGTGATTCTTCTGGCAATCTTACAGGAGAACTCAAAGATTCAGAGAATAGCCTTTATCTTTCTGGAGCCAGAGAGATTTCCCCTTCTCTTTCTTTAGGTGCTAATCTAAAATACCTCACCCATCAGTTAGCGGGAAAGAGTGCTACAGGATTCGGTTTTGATATAGGAGGCTTATTTAAACCTAACTTCACTAACCTCGATTTATCCTTAGGATTTGTCTTACAGGATATAGGGAGTTCTCTGAAATGGAATACTGCCTCAGGCCATAAAGATGAGTTTCCTCTGAATATAAAGTTAGGTGGAGCAATAAAACTACTTAAAGAAAAATTACTTTTGGCCTGTGATTTAAAGAAGAATGAGACTCAGGCAATGAAAATCCATATATACTCATCCTAAACTAAATCTGCCCCTTTCTTTTAGTTTGTGGTATACTGTAAGTATATGAACCACAAACAAAGAAAAACTAATAAAAAGTTCATAGGGAAGGAGCTGGAATTACTCAAACA
>JBFLXS010000757.1 GCA_040755795.1 bacterium
TTGATGGTGGTTGGCAACAACGAACTCCGGCAATGGCTGCTGGTCTAACCGACCACGTTTGGAGTATAGAGGAATGGCTTACCTATCCGGTTAGAGGAAGTTAGCTAATTTCGGACACCACCCAATTTATACACAATGTAATTATTTTTTGACAACAGATGATAATATATTACAAAAGACTGGTTTGTTTCAAAAAATTAAAATTATTGATCCATTTAATTTGAAGGTTTTCGGATAAAAAGGTTCAAGGATTAAGGTGAAGGGAAAAGAGAAAGATAAGGAGTTATGAGGATTCAGAGGTATACCAAAAGTTGTGTGGATTGCATCTGGAGATATGTGAGCTCAGTTATACATTTCCAAAACACGAACTTTACGAGTTAGGATCGCAGTAACCGTTCAGCCACAGAGGCACAGAGTTCACAGAGAATTAGAGAAATTAACCACAAATGGATACGAATTAACCTCTGACATCCCATAAATGTAGTGCGAACCTTTAAGCTCGCCTTTTGGCTTGCCAGAAGCGAAGCTAACGGCTCGCACTACAAATCCTTTTGTATTTGTGTTCATTCGTGGTTATATATTCCCTCTGTGTTCTCTGTGACTCTGTGGCTATATCCCTGAACGATTACTTAAAAGTAAGTAATTGGTTAAATGGTAACTAATTATCATTCACCAGTTACCAAACTGTTGGAGGTAAAATGATGGATAAAGAATTATTAGATATTTTAGCCTGCCCAGTATGTAAAGGTGATATTATTTATGATGAGGTAAATCAGAAGTTAATCTGTAATGCCTGTGGACGCAAATACCCAATACGAGATGGAATTCCAGTGATGTTAGAGGAAGAGGCAGAATAGAGAAAGGTTGAGATTGAGATTAAGCTTAAGTGGAAGAAGTCAAAGGTTCAGCAGTAACTAATCACTTTTCCTCAACCTCAAAATAAAGGAGACATAAAATGGCCTGGTTTAGAAAACCTAAATATACCACTATTCCGGTTATACGGAAAAAAGCCGAAGTTCCTGAGGGATTATGGATAAAGTGTAAAGAATGTGGTGA
>JBFLXS010000758.1 GCA_040755795.1 bacterium
ATAGTAAAGATGGATTTTGCTACTCCACATGAGATAAGCCCTGTAGCAGTAATAGTCTTTAATCCATAAGGTTGTGAATCGACAGTAAAGGCAGCGGTAAAACTACCTTGAGCATTAGTAGTAGTCAAGCCAATAGTCAATATTGTCCCAAAATCTATCCGAATTGACTCTGAAGGAAGATAACCTTCACCTTTTATGGTCACCTTTGTCCCAATCGTGCCTGAAGTAGGTAAAACTGAGGTTATCTTCGGATTTATTAGTTGCAGGGTGATAGTTGCTTGACTTTGATTAGAAACCATATCTTCAGCCCTGATAATTAAACTCTTTACTCCACATGAGACAGAGCCTGGTATTGTAGTTTTATAAGTATAAACTTCATCATTGGCGATTTCATCCCCATATGTTCCATCGTCAAACATCGGTTGATTGGCATTATTTAAAATAGGCATAAGGTTAATAGTAGCAGAGGCGACTACATTGACATCTTTGATTTGAGCCGTTAAAGTTATGGTGTTACCGACTATGACTGTTTCAGGTGTTGCCTTTTGATAAGAGATTTGAGGTGGTGTGTTATCTATCCAGACACTACCTTTTTTCTGTGGGGCATGGTAATTCAAGGCATTGACAGCATTTATGACATAGGTATATTCACCATCAGCGACTATTCTGGCTGAATCATCTTTGCCATCCCATACCTTTGTCTGAGTGCCTGCAGGTCTATCTTCATTGACTAAATTTCTTATCAGATTTCCATCTTTATCATAGATATTTATGGTCACATGGGCTGTTTCCGGGATAGTGTAGCTAATTGTCGTAGTATCAAACTTACCATCGTCATTGGGTGAGAATAATGTAGGAGCGGCGGAGACATCGGTGATATAAGTGCTTATATCAAATATTTGAAGGTTATTGTTATTGGAATCAACCACATAGAGTTTGTTTTGATGGATGGCTAATTTTTGTGGGGTAAGAAATCGTCCTTTACCTTGCCCCATACTACCAATAACTTCCAGATGATTACCAGATGGATCAAATTTCTGTAGCCTATGATTATC
>JBFLXS010000759.1 GCA_040755795.1 bacterium
TGGTTTTAAGTAAAAGTACCAATTAAAATATTTTTGTTTATTAAGTTTTGATAAACCTCGATGTAATCTATAATGTTCTTTAAGACGGCTGAAGTAACCTTCCAAAGCATTTGTTGAGCGAGGTATCTTTGAGCTATCTAGATAATGAAACAAGTTTGGGAGAGCTTTGAGTAACATGCTACGTGCACGAATGATATCACTAAATACACGACCACGATTAGTTGAAGTTTTTATTTCCATGCCAAATCTTCTTTCCCAAGCATTAACACCTTTTAGAAAACGAAGAGCGTCTTGTTTGGTTTGTATGTTTGTTAGTCTTAAAAACAAATCTCTAAGCTCCTTGGCTTCAATTCGTTTAGGGTTACGACGACACCAGCTTAATCCTTGACGTTGAACGTGAATAATACATCGTTGCAAGGTTAACTCTGGCCAGACTTCTCTTAAATACTTGATTTGCTGAGTATTTCCATCAGTTGTTGCACTCTCAGGCATTAAGCCAATTTCTGCTAAATGTTTATAGAACAGCAACAATTCTTTTCCTCCCTCGCGAATATTATATGCAACATCAACAAGAGTGTTGGTTTCTGCATTTAGTGCAACATAAATACATCTAGGGCGATCCATGAATGTCCCGTCAAAGATTATGTGCTTTATGCTTGAATAATCAACTTCGATTTTCGGAGGTCTCTGATTAAGCCAATACTGTATTACTCGTTTTGCTGTCGAATGACTTACTCTATTCATTAGTGCTAATTCTCTTACACTATAACCTTCTTCGATCCATTGCTTGAACCAATTGTAGTGATAAGAGTTTTTTCTTTTCCCTAAACGCCAGATATAACTTCTATGACAACTGAAACAGTAATAACGTTGTCTTCCTTGAAGGCTCTTGCCATTGCGTTTTACTTCAGCGGAAAAACAAAAAACACAGTGTTTTTTTTCATCATTCTCACTTGTTTTAAGTTTGTTACCCCTAACTTAATATCAAAGAACATCTTATAGCTATTTTAGCAACTCTTTTTGACCATTATACCCGAAATGACAAA
>JBFLXS010000760.1 GCA_040755795.1 bacterium
TCAAAAGCAGCATCAGCTGTGGCAATATCTTCCAAAAAACGAAATTTCATCAAGAGAATTATAGCACTTTAATGAAGGTAATTTCTGAAGCTCTATCTTGGGGTTTCATTTCGGCAAACCAGGTTTCCACCAAAAGGTTTGGATATTTTTCTTTGATTTTTTGGGGATGAAATTTCAAGATTAGAGCATAATAATAACAATAATTGACCCCATATGTTAAAATGTATTCTCACATGGATGAGTATCCTTCTACTACAGATAGTTTTGGTCAGGCTATTGTGGTGGTTAATAGACTTATTGGCTTGCCCGAGGATGGACCCCTAGAGGCAGATTGCCTTTCAACCTCGGTGGATATTACGCCAATTTGGCGGGTAATCGCCCCATCTGAAAAAGACAGGCAACGAGTTCCACTTAATAAAGAAACATTTTGGGGTATCGATTCAATTAGAGGTACATTAGTATGCACAGAAATAACAGTGGGCGATGAAGGCGAAGTAACACCAAACAGTAATCACTTAATGGGAATCCATTGCCATACACAGAGAAATAGATTAGTTAATTTATTCGTAGATACTCGACCAACAATCGCTCCTCGTGAAATGGCTTCGATGTTAAATATACCTATTCGTTACGCGGAGCTCGTCTTTACCCGCGGCAATGTTAGAAATTATCCGTGTGTGTTGGCAATTAAAACACTTGAGGCTTCTACCGTTCGTTATGGGCGCCATGAAGGTCTCCAACAAGAATTTAGTCTGTGGTCTACGTTTAGTCACGGCCCTGTCTGGAGCCGTGAACAAAATGTCTTAGCACAGGGCGACCGCTTGGCAAGAGAGAAAAAAATCGCTATTTACAGAGGAACAATTGACCCACAATCTGGTCACCAAAAACCCCTGCAATTAATCGCTGGATAACGATTGCTTCCAAAAAACGAAATTTCATTAAATTAATTATATCATCTAGAGGATGGTGTGCCATAATTTTTGACATCCCCACACTTACGGCTGCGCCTATATTACTGACTTGACCACGCGCTATGACTTGACT
>JBFLXS010000761.1 GCA_040755795.1 bacterium
ACGATGGATAGTTTTGAAGGGACAAGTGTTGATCCTGGATCGCTGCATAAGTATGTATATACTGCTAACGATCCAATAAATAAGATTGATCCAAGTGGATTTACTTCGTCGCAGGAACTTCAAACAACTCAAACAAGTCTGCAAAGAATTGCAACATCATTTATTTCAAATATCTCGCGAATACTAAATGCAGACTCTAAGTTCAAGGTTTTTGAAGTATTTTTTGTAACAGGGCCAACAATACCCCGCTTACCCTCCCACTGGTTTATTTATGTGAATACGATTGCCCTAAATATAGGCTTCCGTTACGACGTAGGCATTGATAATCCAGACGAGTTTCAGGATGGAGGTAAGGAAGTTTACTTCAAGTCGTGGGAAGGGTTTATACAAGTGACAAAAACAACAAAGGCCGCAGTTGAAAAAGATTCTTTTAAGACAATAAGAATTGCCTTATTTTCAGTGGGGCAATATGCGTTGTGGCATACGATAGTTACTAAAGCACCGATGCCTTTAGGAAGGAGGGAAAAGGAAGAAATCAATTACAGGATGTGCGGGATAAATTGTTACACTTGGAGTCTGTATGCGGCGGGGCTTTCTAAAATTATTGAAAGGCTGCCTCTCTAATTTTCTCAAGAAAAGAAGATACTATGAAACTACAGGAATATTATACTGGATACTGCCCAGCTTGTGGGGAAGGAGAATTAGTAATCTTTCTTTGTGGGCAAGGCGATGAGAAACGAGATATGCACATACAATGCAATTATTGTTTAGCGCTTTGGGCAGAACCTCCAGGTTTGGAGGCTCCTGTTTTTCCTGATTCACCTGATTTCGTGTGTCCTATTTGTCATTATTCTTTGAAGCCACCTTATTCCCGTCCGGCTTCAAAAAAAGAAATTGAAGATGGCGGATGGTGGGAGAAGGTGAAAGGAAAAATTTAAGTGTAAAATTTGCAATGCCTGATAAGTTGCCAAGAAAATATCTACTTATGCCAGTTACGCTTATGACGAGCTTGGCAATCAAGTGTCGCAGACCGACGCCTTGA
>JBFLXS010000762.1 GCA_040755795.1 bacterium
CTCGTATCCTCTGGTGTAGAACAGATATTCCCCCTTAATAAAGCTTATCGTTACCCACATCTTGAGAGGGAAGATTTTTGAGGGGAAGTACTGCGAAATAACAGAGATATGCAACCCCCAATAATTAACAATTGACAATTTACAATTAACAATTGACCATTATTTGTTAATTTTGTCAACATCAAATATTAATTGTGAATTGATAATGGCTAATTGATAATTGTCAATTAACTATATTTGGACTTGTGGGTAACGATAAGTTAATAAAGGGGGTTAGGGGGTTGTCCTTCTCCCATTTTCATTGCCCTTTGTGAGCCTTGGCTCATGTCCGTTTCTCCTGAAAATAGGAAGTAGAGAGTAGAAAGTAAAGAAAACATCACTCCTCACGCCTATCTCCCTATCTCCCACCTTCTATCTCCTACCACTATTTTCATCCTCATTTGTGAGTCGCAGATTCATGAGCGTTTCCCCTGAAAATAGTTAATTAGAGATTAGAGAATTAGTGAATTAGAACCTGCACTCTTGTTAATCTCCAATCTCTAATCTCTATGCCCGATTTTCATCTTACTTTGTGCCCACTGCCTGTGGGCATGAGCGTTTCTCCTCTAACAAACCTTTTTCTCTCAAAAGTTAATCTGGGATTAACATACCATATTTCTTTAAATTTGTCAAGAGGCTGACCAAGAATTTCTTAAAAAAATTGTAACCGTTCAGGTAATCCTTTACCGCAGAGACGCAAGAGTTCGCAGAGAAGACATAGAAATAAAGTAACTATTCAGCCACTGATTAACACGGATTAGCACGGATAAATCCAGAGGGCAGAAGGCAGAGGACAACAGGAGAAAAAATCTTCATCCTAACTACGGACACGGATACCGGACACGATTCACGAATTTTCAGTGTTTCATCTGTGTCCATCTGTGGCTGAATAGTTATCAATAAATTTTAATTTTTTCTCTGCGTCTCTGTGTCTGTTATGTAAAGTGTCAAGCTTTTTTTTATTTTTTTACTTAAGAAAAGACTCTACGACTTATCTCTAT
>JBFLXS010000763.1 GCA_040755795.1 bacterium
TATTGCTGCTTTATCCAGTCTTCTTTTCTCACTTTTGACATCCCTTGAATACTTTATGATTTTACCTCCAATCCCGGTAGGGAAAATAGGGATTACTCTCTATAAGGATGGAGGCTATGTTCTTTCGGTTATAATTGGTAGATGTATCTTCTTTTTGGGGATAGCTGTAATAAGTGGATATTTCATAGATAAAATAAAAGACCAGGAAAAGGAGATAATGAGGAAAGAGAAAGAGCTTATGGAAAAGGAGAAGATGGCTCTTGCTGCCCATCTTGCCGCTGAATCAGCCCATGAGATAAAAAACCCCTTGACTGTAGTAAAGGCAGGGATTTACTACCTCAAGATGACCTTTCCTAAGGAGAATGAAGTAGTTCAAGAAACCATCCATCAGATAGACGATGCTATTGAGAGGATTACCTCTTTCCTCAATACCCTTCTTAATCTCTACAGACCATCATCTAATCTAAACAAGGATAGTGATAAAACTGAATAAATAAGGACGGTTCACTTTTGTTTGAAAGATTGCGGTTAGAAAATGAAGTTAAAATTGGGAATTCGAAATTAGAAATTAGGGAAGGAAGTAAAAGCCCAATTTCTAATTTCCAATTTTAACTTTCTGTGAACGCTTACAAGTGACATTCGAAACAAGTCATAGGAAAAACGATAAAAGGAACCGTCCCAATAAATATCATTTAAAGTCTTTCATCTGAAAATACTCCCGAATTTGTTGATATTGCCTGAGTTATGCTGACACAGGCATCTTACCTGTATCACCTCCAAAATGTCAAGAAATACAAAAAGATGGCAAGAAATGAGATAACACAATGCCAGGGACCATAGATATAACTTTATGTCCTACGCAACGCTCTCATAAAAAAAAATTTCCTATCACTCGATATTCAAGTTTTTTTAAGATTAAGTGGTTTATCCTTTTTTAACCGCAAAGAACTCAAAGAAATTAACCGCAAAGAACGCAAAGATTATAGTGCTCTGTTAAGATTGAAGTTGCATGTTACTTAGGTAATCGGTAA
>JBFLXS010000764.1 GCA_040755795.1 bacterium
CTTATAATTTCCCATTTGGTAGCCCTCCTTTTTTATTGTGCTACCATTAATATCGACAAAATCTCTCCTTACCTTTAGTCTTGTCCCTTATCATTGTTGATAATTTCTAACCATACAGGTCGAAAAATTTGAGTGTTATAGAAAACATTTTATCTCTGGTAACGCTAAGGTATTAGTTTGCCCTTTTTCTGACAGGGACATCACTAATCTTATTCATTTCCACGGTATTCCCTTTACATTCCCAATAAACAAAAAAATTTCCTTGCATTTTTGACTATTCTCTGGTAAACTTAATATCAACTCAACCCAACTTAATGCTAAAATAGCATTAAGTTAAGCTAAAAACGATTACAAACAAAATTCATTCCGAACAGTATTGGGTGCTAATCAACTTTCATCCGTTTATTACATCGTTCTAAAGAGGTCCGTCTTTTCATCTTTTCTTTCCATAGGTCAGAAGAACGAGGGATTTTATACTCCAGTGGGGTATAAATTGTGATTATTTAAAGTAATCGGTAATCGGTAATCAGTAATCGGTAATTTGAGATAGCAGGCTACTGCTTGCTCTTTACCGATAACCTGATAACCGATAACCGATAACCTGATAACCGATAACCTGAGTTGATAGTAACAGGAAATCACAAAATATGCCTCTCTAAAGTATAGTAAAGAGTCTATAATCACAGTGAGGATGAATATAGACAGTTCTTCCATATTCACTATTAGAACTATAGATAGGCGGAGATTCTGGGTAGATACGATTTATGAAGTCATAGAAAGTACCTACACCGGGGACATCATTAGGGTTAAATCCGGAGAGGATGGCTAATAAAGGAAAGGCTTTCAATTGAGAGACCCATGCAGAGATACTATGGATTTTAAGGAAGGTCATAAGGATTGTAAGCGTTCAGGTGTAAATAAGGAGAAAAGGGGAAATGGGGAGAAAGGAGAGGGGTAGGGGAATTAGGTAGCAGAAGGTTTCATCAGTTGTCAATGACATTCTAAATAATATGATTTTCTTACTAA
>JBFLXS010000765.1 GCA_040755795.1 bacterium
CTGCTTAAGATATCATTGAAATATTGGGTTAACAATTCCTTGCGCAGTAATTCATCTCTGGTAAGAACAATTTTAGGGAAGCCACCTAATTGCAAATATTCTAAGGTAAAATTATTTAACCGATTTTTATTCTGAATCCACCATAATTTGTCAGTCTTTATTCCCATACCCTTAAAGATGAGGAATTCCCGAAAACTTAAAGGAGTAATGAATAACTCTAAGTGCCTGCCAGTTAATAGGCTGGCAAATTCTGAGGATAAAAGCTCTGCATTGGACCCGGTAACAAATATCTTTACCGCTTCTTTTCTATCATATTTAGCCCTTACCCAATTTTCCCAGCCTATTATCTTTTGAACTTCATCTAAAAATAAATACACTTTACCTTTGGGCTTCAAATAATCATTATATGCCTGCCAAATTCTATCTAATAAATCTATATTCAAAAAATTATAAAACCTCGGGTCCTCAAAATTAACATAAAGGGTATTGATGCTGGGAAGATTATTTTTAATTAACTCGAAGATTACCTGAAGCAAAAGAGTGCTTTTACCCGACCGTCTCACCCCTGTTACAACTACAATTTCATCCGTAGATAAATATCTTTTTATCCGTGTTAGATACTCTTCCCTAAGCACACCTATATCTATATCCTTCTCCCAAAAATTCCATAAGAGTAAAGTCTCTATTATTTGCTCGCTATTCATTCAATTAGACCTCTTATTATCAGATATATCGGATAATAATATTATATAATATCCGACAGAGATTGTCAATAAATTTATTGTAACTGTTCAGCCACTGATTGACACGGATTAGCACGGATAAATATAAATAGCAGAGGACAGAGGTTAGAAGCGAATGTCCCCCGCTGGCGGGGGATTAGAGGGTGGATTCCTTATACTCGATATTCAAGTTTTTTTAAGATTAAGTGGTTTATCCTTTTTTAACCGCAAAGAACGCAAAGAAATCAACCGCAAAGAACGCAGAGATTATAGGTTGTTCACCACCCTTTTAATTCCTTCCTT
>JBFLXS010000766.1 GCA_040755795.1 bacterium
GCAGATGGACATATTCGGCAAAACCACCAGGCTCAAAATGGGTTTTTCGTAATGTCTCGCAGACCGTATGATGTCCATGCAAACAGTAATGGCAGGTGTAACACGGTACATGATGGGAAGCAGAAATACGGTCTCCAACTCTGTATTGTGTTACCCCCTCTCCCACCTCAACAATTACACCACCGATTTCGTGTCCTAAAACCAGAGGCACCTTATTAATTCGATACCATTCCATCACATCACTTCCGCAAATACCACTTGCCTCTACCCGAATCAACAATTCTCCTGGTCCAATTTGTGGTTTTTGCATCTGTTCTATTCTTATATCACTATTGCTGTAATACATTGCCACTCGCATCGTAATAGATATTTCCCTCCGTAATGGGTCAGTCATTTGGGGGAAACGAACATTAACCTGCGGATTATAGAATAATGAAAATAGGTAACCGTTCAGGCTATATATCAAAAGTGTAAGAAAGGGGATAAGGAGATAAAGGCGATATGGAGATAAGATAATAGAAATAGATTGAAATTTATAGAATTCGAAGAATGTTGCGAAGCAAAAATAGGTAGAAATTGATTGTGGGAAACAACAAATTTCCATAAATTTCTATTAGTTTCTACTAATTTCAATTTTTTTAATAATATCTCCCTATCTCCTTAATCTCCTCATCTCCTTTTGTTACACCACCTGAACGCTTACGAAAATAGTAGTCAAGTAGGTAGTAGGTAAGTAGGAAAGGGATAAAGAATGTGCACAGTATTCTTCCCCTGTAGGCAATGTCTCCCTTTCCTACTTTCCTACTCTCCTACTTTCAGGAGAATCCCCCATTTCACTGACCCATTACTTCCCTCCTTAAGGGAAAAAGATAGCCATTTCTCTTTGGGCACTGATGGAATTTTCAGCCCGATGGACTAAATTCTGGACAGCACGATTCTCGCTATAAGCAATCTCTAATGAATCGGGACTCAGACTTCGTATTGTGCCTTTTAATGCCTTTGCCGGGTCAGTAGTTCCAACAAT
>JBFLXS010000767.1 GCA_040755795.1 bacterium
TTTCTCATCATACTCTTTAACATAACTTTTATGTCTGGCAAATACTTCTTCACCAAACCCCTTTGTCTGAACTAATTGTTCTATCTGTTTAAACTTTATCTGGACATCTTTGTCGATTAAATCTAATCGCGGTATTAAACTGGTTATCTTTATTTGTAGATTTTTTAGATGATTGATTGAGGGGGAGGTAGATTTAATGTCTTTTAGAGTAGTCTTCAGGGAAAACTCTAAATCTTCAATTACCTTAGTTAACTTCTTTGCCTCCGGGGATAATATACCTTCTGGTGCAATTTGAGATGATAATTTATGAACTTGTTTAGAAAGAGTGGATATTTTTTTAGCTTGATAAGTCAAATCTGTTGCATTTAAATTAATAGGCAGGAAACAAAGGATAAGGGGATATAAACCGATTTTAAAGGCTTTCACCATTTTTCTCCTTTTTACCATCTTAAATAAATTATACCACAAGAATTAAAAAATGTCAAGATAAAAAAAATTATTTTTTGTAATTTAATGTCCACCAAGCAGATTATCTCTTTTTTAGTAACCGTTCACCGCAGAGATTAAGGAAATAGGGAGATATTATTAAAAAAATTGAAATTAGTAGAAACTAATAGAAATTTATGGAAATTTGTTGTTTCCCACAATCAATTTCTACCTATTTCTATAAATTTCAATCTATTTCTATTATCTTATCTCCATATCGCCCTTATCTCCTTATCCCCTTTCTTACGCTTTTGATATATAGCCTGAACGGTTACAAAAATTTAAAAGTCAATTCTGTGTTCTGGCAGTAAGAACTGATTTCCCAATCATCTTGCATTTCATCTATCCTCTCATTGGACATTGCCCATTTTACATTATTATTAGATATCTTGCAATGATCTGAACGCTTACCGAAATTTATCGCATCACTCCCAATTTACCTGTCTTTGAACTTATATCGTCACGGATGAAATAAATATAGATTCCACTGGCAACCTTTTCACCAGCTGAATTACGACAATCCCATTCCACAACCCCA
>JBFLXS010000768.1 GCA_040755795.1 bacterium
GGCAACTATCTCCAGAAACAGGGCCACAGAGTCTGTAAACCTTTTTATTTGGATCCTGAGAAGCTAAGAAGGCTATTGCTTTGGGATTACTGGCATTGGTTCCTGTTACGGTTACCTGATTAAACCTTACCCATCTTAAGGCCTGGCCTAAACCAGGAAAGGTATGAGAAAGGGTATTACTAGCAGTCTTGTCTCCTAGATCATTCCATGAAGAGGCTGGAATAGAAAGGAAATTAGAATTGTCATTTAATGAATAATGGATTCTATAAAATGTATCATCAGGATCAGTCAGAGAAACTGAAGCTATTTGATACCTTTTTGAAAGATCAAAAGCAGTGAAATGAGATAATAGATCTACCTTATCCAATTCCCAGACCGCTGTTCCATTTGAAGCACCAAAAACAAGATATTGATAGTATTGACCAGCTTCTACATCTTGGACATTACTTGAACTTTTTAATCTACTATAACCACTAGGTTGAGGAATCAAAACCACATCCCTCACTATCCAGGTATTTAAACCATCAGTTACTCCTTCAATCTTATATTGCCAATAACGATGAGTTCCACTTACTCCTATTTGATGAACCAAGATTTGAGGATTTGAACCAGGACTAAAAGGAGGTGATGTATCCCAAGCAGTCCAAGAAGCATCAGGTGTTGCTGTATCTCCTGCCCTGGCTGAAACAGTTAATGAAGTTCCTGTGGGCACATCTGCTTGAAGAACCAAAAGGTCACCGGGATAAGCTGAGGCTAAGTCCATAATTGAGGATTCAAAAGTGGAGAGAGTGGAATAATTATCTATAATTTTTGAATAGTAGATATGATAATTCGTCCCATCATAAGCACCCCACCACATCTTATAGGTTGAGCCATCTTTGATCACTGAAGGATCATAAGCATACACTGAAGCATCAGTAACAACTCCGTGGTTAATGGCTAAAGTATGACCTGACCAAGTGATTCCATCTGAAGAGGTAGAATAGTAGATATGAGCATTTGTCCCATCATAAGCACCCCA
>JBFLXS010000769.1 GCA_040755795.1 bacterium
CCCTTCTCCATTCCCCTTTCCATCCCCTTCTTCTCAGCATACCTTATAGATGCCTGCTGGATGTAAATAAAGTCTTTCCGCTTAAACTGCATCTCTAATTCCTCAGCACTCAATCCAGCCTGGTTTACTATCTCAAATGCCCTCTTTATCTCTACTTCCTTCTCCAAGGTCTTCGGTATATACTCTAAATTACCAGCATTCTTGATAAAATATATCCATCTATCCGTAATATTCTCCAATTCGTTCTCTTCTTTTGTGAACTTCGGCAACTCTATGAAAATCAATTCAATATCCCCACTATACTCTACTAACTCATCCTTCTCTTTTAATTTAAAGTAACTAATAACCTTCGAAAATTCACTAAACATCTCAAAATCTGTAATCGTAATCGCAATAATAGGGTTTAATAAAAAATACTGTTCCCCAGTTAAAAGTTGAGTAGAATATGCCTTGGCGGCATTATACAGAATCCTTTTCTCCAGACCTTCGTAGTTTAAAACCTGCATCTCAATAATTACAATATTACCATTGGATAGTCTTGCCTTAACATCAACATAAGTATCTTTCATACCCTTCAGCAATGGTATTTGATAGGGGTCAACAATAGTTAAATCCTCAATAATGCTATCATCCTTGAATTTAACGATGGAATTTAAAAAGCTGATAAGAATATCCTTTGAACCTTCACTTCCAAACACCTTTTTAAAGGCAAAATCTGTCTTGACATCTAAAAAGTGCATACGGCTTCCTCCTTTGCTATTGTTAAATTATACTATAAAAGAGTCCCGAAGTCAACAAAAAAATCCTGTAAGCGTTCAGGTGGTGTAACTAAAGGAGATGTGGAGATTAAGGAGATAGGGAGATATTATTAAAAAAAATGAAATTAACTGGAGTTTCGTGAATTTTCTATGATTCTTTTCTCCTTTAATCTTTGCGTTCTTTGCGGTCGATTTCTTTGCGTTCTTTGCGATTAAAAAAGGATAAATCGCAAAGGGCACAAAGTAGTAACGCAAA
>JBFLXS010000770.1 GCA_040755795.1 bacterium
TATTGAATACAATACTAATCTTCAACTAAAAGTAATGAACCCAGACAATACTGTAATTTTTGCTACTAATACTACTTTATTACTTACTTCTAAAGGTTCTATCAGTATAAGTTTTGATGTTCCTTTAGATAAAGATGCAGTTGAAGGAATTTACATCATTCAAGCAGAGGCAAATAGAGGTGAAAAGAAGATAGGATTAGATACAACCTGGTTTAAGATTTTAGAAGGTATTCCAGGACTTGAATTAACCCTTCCAGAAGCTGTTATTCCCAATTCTACTAATACCATTACATTTACTCTAACCAATCTTGGGTTGTCTATTATTGAATCAAGTACCCTTACTGTTTCATTTATAGACCCAGATAAAACTTTACTCTGGCATGGGACATCTACATTTAGTGCGATGGCTATTGCTGGGTCTTCTACATTGAATATTAAGATTCCGATAAAAATGATCAACTTTGGCATCTATGAGTTATTTTATACCCTGAGTTATGAAGGGAAAGTTTTAGTGGGGTCAAAAAAGATTAAATGCGATGCGATTATGAAGGTAGATTTAGATAAAACAAAGTATCGAGTAAGAGAAGAAATAAAATCAGAGGTAGAAATAATTAATACAGGTAAGTTTAAACAAGACATGGAAATAGTTAGTTTTATTGCGGGGTTTAACTTTAGCACTACTACCTTGCTTTCTTTATTACCATCACAAAAAGGAACTCTTAGCCTTAGCGTACCTATTCCAGCAAGTTTAACTGCTGGGTATCATTACGGTAGTGTCTGCGTCCAGCTTGGTACTTCTACTAAATATAAACAATTTAGTTTTTATATCCCGCAGGCAAAATTAGAGGTTAAAGTTAATGATAAAACTTATCAGTCAGGGGAAACGGTAAATATTTATGTCCAGAATATCGGCGGTGTCCCGGATAGTTGGGATTATACTATAAGATTATTTGATACAATAGGGAATGAGGTTTATACAGGTGAAGGAAGTATAGATAATTTATTTCCAGCA
>JBFLXS010000771.1 GCA_040755795.1 bacterium
TTTATCAAGAAAAAACTCTATAAATGTGTTTATGCTGGTGACTATCAAAGGTTTTCTACAATTATTCATAAAGTATTGAAGAACTCCTTTATCAAAGGTAAAAATTATAGTCTTGAACCATTAATGAATGATTTATTTCTTTTACAAACCAGACAGCCATGGATAGTAACAGAATTGAGTAACCAACTAAAAGATTTAAGCACCCGGTTAGATGGGAGATTAGATTTGCAGAGAGAGATAATGAAATATCAGGCAAAATGCAAGGTAATTAGTCATCGGTAATCAGAGTTTCATTTCAAAGGAGACGAAGATGTTATATTCGCCAGTTTTAATTTTAAATTCAGGAATGACGCCCATAGACATCTGTCGGGTAAAGGATGCAATTGTGCTTCAGATATTGGAGAAGGCAAATGCGATTAGAGTCGAAGAAGATAAGAAAATCAGGTCACAATATCTATCATTCCCACTACCCCGGGTGATAACTCTAATTAATTACTATAAAATTCCGCGTAAAAAGGTAGTTTATTCGAGGTTAAATATTATTTATCGGGATGATATGAAATGTATGTATTGTGGAAAAAGGTATGCAATAGATTTTTTAACAGTTGACCATCTTATTCCACGTTCAAGATGGGATAGTGTTCCTCCACAGAAGCGGCCGCCGGCAATTAACTGTTGGGAGAATCAGGTTTGTGCCTGCCGTAGCTGTAATGCTATCAAAGGCAATAAACTCTTACACGAATGTGGCTTAACACTAAGAAAACAACCTTATGAGCCCAAATATGTCCCCCATTTAATCATCTCAAGACCAAAGGCAGAAAAATATGGTTGGTTAGAATTTTTAACGCACAATGTGAAGATAGTAGATTTTATCGTCTAACTTGATGTTCAAGTTTTTTAAAGGTATAAAGATTTAACCGCAAAGAGCGCAAAGGAAGATTTCGCAAAGGACGCAAAGGAAGGAAAATAAGGTGGTGAACAACCTATTGCTTTGTTAAGTTTGC